>JASHRR010001277.1 GCA_030037185.1 Xanthobacteraceae bacterium
CGCCGGGCACGCCATATCAGACCCGAGGCGACGTCACCGCGCGCTCAATCTCGCCGCCGACACTCAGCTTGGCCGAGGCCAAGGATTTGCTCTCGGTCGTTTCGTACAGGAAGCATTGGCGTCGAGCGCAGGGCCGGACCTCAGCATGTTTGTGCCCCGTGACGTCGTCAATCACGACGATCGCGCCGTCCTTGCGCTGATAACGCGCGTCCACGCCGTCGAGCTTTTCCTGCCTGCATAACCGGCGCAAGATCGGACGCAAGGCCGTGGATGGGTCACTGCTGGAACGCTGCCGGAACGACTTGGGAGTTGATCGGCCGAGAACGCGGCGCGGTTGACCCGAAGCTATCCGCCGGGCGCAAGAACGTGCGCGATACCGACCCGCCGTGCTCCCGAACGTGGCCTGCAACCGTGCTGCGCGGTCGGCGAGAGCGCGCCTCGCCCGCAGCGGCTCGTTGATCACTTGGCCCCGCTGCCGATCCGGCCGCCGGCGGTGCGCGGCCGTCTGAGCATCTCATAGCTCGCGATACGCGCCAGGATCATATCCTCCTCGGCCTGCCGGTCGGCCAGGATCAGGGATCTGGTGGCTAACCATCTCCTTGGCGAAGGCGCTCGGCAGCTTCCCGCTCGTGACGGACTTCACCGGGGGGTGTCCGGTGCCTGCCCGCCAATGCAGACGACTGGCCCCGCCGGCCGGCTGATCGTCCACCACGATCGGCCACTCCTCGGGGTCATTGCAGGCCCACGGCCGCCAACACCTTCGTTGTCAGCCTGATCCCCAAGGCGAACGGCCCGGTCCGACAGGGCCGGACAGGGCCATTCGCTGCCGTTGGCGCGCGTGGGGGCTAAGCTCTCAATGCGCGAGCGGATCGGGCCGGATCTGGAAGTGCACCGCCATCGGCTTCATGCCCTTGCCGCCTTCCTGGAGCCATGGCACCCGGTCGCCGCTCGAAGCCCACAAGCCGCGGCCTTTCCAGCCGGCATTGGGATCATCGATGCGCCCGTCCAGGCCCTTGGCGTAAAAGCCGGTCGGATACGGCACTTTGAGGACGACCATCTTGCCGTCCTTGAGGGCGACGAGGCCGTCTTCGAGGTTCGCGGTCGAGATCGGTACGTCGTTGCCGAGCCCGAACGTGTTGTGCTGGTCGACCCACGAATAGTAGCTTGACTCCGCGCTGTTATCGCCGATGCCCTCGAAGCCGGGGCCCGGGTATTTGTAGAACGACCAGCCCTCGGGGCAATGGTTGCCGGTCGCGGTCGGTCCATTGAGAGGGCCTTTGCACTTGCGGCGATCGAAAGCGCCCATATGGCCGCTCGCAAGCGACACCCAGACCACCCCTTGACTGTCGATGTCGCCGCCGCGCGGACCGAACCCCGGCCGCGGCACGTTGTAGATTTCGGCGAGCGCGGTTTCGGGTGGATTGGAGCCCGGATTGAGCCGCACGATCGAGCCTGGGCTTGACCGCAGCGTGCCCCAGATCGAGCCGTCGGCCGGACTGACCATCACGGCATAGAATACCTGACCGATGCGCTTGTCCTTGGCGGGGTCAACCGGCTGGTTGGGCTCGACATAATCGTCGCGCTTTCCGTTGCCGTTGGTATCGAGGATGAGCGGTGTCCAGCCCTGCGCCTTCTGGGCATCGCCGGTCTCATCGAACAGCTTGGTATTGAACCAGCCGACAGCCCCGGTGCCGCCGCCGCTCGACGCCCAAAGCGTGTCGTTGGCGTCCTTGGCGAAGTTCAGGTGATGGGTGGTGAAGCAGGTATCGATGAAGGTGTATTTCATCGTCTTCGGATCGAGCATCGCGAGCTGGCGATGGCTCTCGTTCAACGGAAACATCCTGGCCGAAGGATGGTCGGAGCCCTTGCGGCAGAACGCCGGATTTTCTACGCCACGAACCGCGGCGGCGAGCCACATACGGCCCTTCCCATCAATCATCGAGTTATGGTTGTTGATCCGCGTATCCCAGATCTGCTCGCTACCCCAATAAGCGGAAGGCTGCAGGGGCGTCAGCATTGCGGCATGCCCGGGGCCCAGCGACAGCGGCATTTCGGGATCGGCAACCGGCGCTCTGAAGGTGGCGAGCGCGTTCTCGGCTGGATAAAGGATCGGAATCGTGTCGGTGGAATATTCCGGCTGACCGAATACCGGGCCGTAACCGTTCACGGTCGGGTTGCGCTTGTCCGAAACCGCAATGTCATGGAGGTAGTGCTTCTCGTCGGACCAGTCCCAGGTCGTGACGACGACATTGCGCTCGACGCCCGACGGCCGCTCCGGTTTGACATGAGGCAGTTCGCCCCTGGCAATGCGGTCGGTCCACTCGCCGAAATACTTGTAGGGCGCACCGCCGAGCTGGCCGGCCAGGATATTTACCATAAGCTCGCCTGCCTGGCCTGACTGGGTGCGGCGTATCCAAGCATCCGCGCCCGACTTGAAGTCGCCGAATGCCTTGGGGATCGTACGCGTGGCTGCCTGCCCGAGCTGATGGCAACCCACGCAGCCGTTGTTTTTGATCAGGTTGAGCCAGTCGAACTGCCTGACGTTGCGCGGAATATCGCTGGAGCCACCGAACTGGTCGGCAGCCGGGATCTTAAGCATCGAATACCAGTAGATGGCCGGGTAATATTCGGCCGCCGCCCGCTCGTTGGGCGCCGGCACCGCCGTAAGATTGAGGTGTTGGCCGGGCTCGCCATCGACTTTTGGGGAATCGATGAGGCCGTAGCCACGCACCCAAATCTTGTATCTGGCCTTTGGAAGATCGGGCAGGACGTAGCGGCCCTGGTCATCGGTGACCACGCTGCGGGTGAACCTCGTCGGCAGCTCGCGGCTTTCCGCAATGACCCACACGCCGGCCTCAGGACCGCTCGGACCGCGCACCACGCCGCCGATATCGTCGCTGTCGATCGCAACTGCAGGTGCCGGGGCTTGCGCCCGGCCGGGCGCTGGCCCGCCCAGCAACATGGCAACGCCGATCGTGGCCGCGCTACCTAGATGGAACTGTTTAATTCTTCGCATCTCTCGGGCTCCTCTCAAGCGTCTTGCGAGTTCTCCGCCGGTCCCCGCCGCAGAAATGCCTGCCGGCAAGGGTATGGACATGAGACTGCCACGCATTCGCAGCGCAATCCATAGCTGCGTCATCAGCCTGGGACGCCGGCTGGCGAAAGAGCTTGACCGCTTGGTTGGCTCGATGGCGGCAGCTCCCGCCGGACGCCCATGCGGCCTAACCTATTTGCGCCCCAGTGCTCCAGCCAGCGCCGAAGGCTTGGCCGAGGGTGAACGGGCGCGGCTCTTGACCGGCCCTGGGCCATGAGGCAACGCCATCTCGAGCCGTAAAGCCGCTAAGAAAGAAACCTGGAGCGGCGCGGTGCCCGCTGTCTCATGGGGCCTTCCCCCGCACCCACTCCATGACCAGTGCCTTGCGGTCGAGCTTGCCGCGCTCGCTCTTGGGCAGGGCTTCGCGCAGAACGATTTGCTTTGGCGCTTTGAAGTGGGGAAGTTGCGCCACGCAATGACGCATGAGCTCGTCGGGAACGAAGGGTTCGCCCGGACACAGGGTCACGTAGCTGACGACTTCTTCGCCCCATACCGCGTCCGGAACGCCGACCGTCGCGGCTTCGGCGATTTCGGCGCGCTGCATCAGCACACCGTCGATCTCGGCGGGCGAGATATTGACGCCGCCACGGATGATGAGGTCCTTCTCGCGCCCGGTGAGGTGGAGGAAACCGTCGGCATCGAGGTAGCCGATGTCGCCGGTTCGCATCCGGCCGCGACTGTTCACCCGCACGGTTCCGTTGTCATCGATATAGCGGTACGCAGTGTCTTGCCACGCGCCGACCTCGACCTCGCCGATTTCACCGGCCGGAAGTTTGCGACCTGTCCCATCGACGATCGCGACCTGCTGGTAGGCGAGCGGCTGGCCGACGGTGCCGACGCGCCGGTCGCGGCCCGGATTGATGGAGATCCAGGCGGTCTCGCTGCTGCCATAGCATTGCGCTACCGGGATGCCGAAACGGTCCTCAAAGCGGCGCCACTCGCGCTCCGACAGCGGCGCCGAGCTTGATGTCATGAAACGCAACGCCGGCACGTCGCCGGCGCGGATCGTGTGACCGGCGCCGAGCAGCATGTTGATGGTGGTCGGATTGCCGGCGGCGACCGTAACGCCGTGGGTGCGAATATCGTCAAAGAATCGGCTTGCAGAGAAATTCTTGCGCATCACCAGCGTGGCGGCGCAGCAGAGCGCCCCCAGTACGCCGAACAGCTGCGCCGATGCCCAGTTGAAGGAGCGGAAGTCGTAGATGCGATCGGCGGCCGATAGGCCGAAAGCGGTGGCCATCGGCGTGACGTTGCCGATCTGCTCGCGGTAGCTCAATACAACACCTTTGGGACGATCGGTGGTGCCGGAGGTGAAGAAGATGACACCGTCGTGGCCTGCGGTCGTTTGCGGAATATGGGCGCCGCTCGGATCGCTACCTGCCACTGCCGCGAACCAGGTGCCGGCGTCGGGCGCGTCCCAGCGGCCGAGCGGAAGGCAAGGTGGCAAAGGCGGCCGGCCGATGAACGCCGCAGCCGCGCCCAGTCCCTGCCCGGTTGGAGAGGGTTGAGCTGGGGTGTCGCGCGCGTGGGCCACCGCGTCCGACTGCTCGACCCCGATTGCAATCCCCTCCCCACCAGGGGGAGGAGCGCAGCCATCACGTCGTAAGGCGGACTGCGTCAGGCTCGGCA
>JASHRR010001278.1 GCA_030037185.1 Xanthobacteraceae bacterium
TGCAACCGGTTATTTCAAAAAAACGGCGTGGCCTATCGTGGCGACGAAGGCTACCCTTAAGTTTCGCTTCCGCTCATCCGCGACCCTCCCTGGCGTGTCCGTAAATAATGGCCCCGGTGATGCGGTAATGCGTTGTCCAGTAGGCGAAGCGAACAGTCGGGGCGAGGTGAGAACAGGGCTTCGCGAAAACAAAAGAAAGCCGTTGATGACGCCCGACTGGCCGGACGGGAAATTCCGCTCCATACACGCATTTGGCATTTGCACCCTGGAGTCGGTGGGCGCGCGAAGCACCTATTGCGACCGATTTTGACTCGATTTTTGGCAAAGTGAGACGTCCCGCTTTCGACCATAGACTATCGCCGATGTATTGCCCTGTGTACGATACATTTTATCAAACCGTCGTCTTAGTCTGCATGGCCGGCACTCCCGCCCCGTACAAAGGGCGACTGAGCCGGGCAATGGGTCGGCCCACACGTGAGCACGAGGATCTGAAAGCTGAGCGCCCTCTCAATCAGCAACGCACGAAAACACCTCATCCTGCCGTGGTCGCCGTGCACAAGTGGTCGTCCAGCGCGATCGTAGACGCAAGTACCCTGCCAGCGACAGCCGATCTAACCTGGGCAACTGTTCGGGGGTACCCACGGAGATCTGATCCACGGGTCCGAGCGCCCCCTAATGCGATGGTTCCATCAGTGCCTAATTGTGCGGTGAGCTGGACTGTTTCATAACGCCGCCGCGTCAAATCACGAAACCGTTGTGCGATCCGGCCCAGCGCATGCCCGAGGTCGCTCGCTGGAGCGCCATTGGCTTGCCTCATTGTGTTCGAGCAGGAGCTTCCACGCTTCATACTCCGCTTCGATTTCTTTTTCCTGCCTCGTTGCCAGGTCAAAAGCCTCGGCCGCGTCGCGCAGTCGCTCGCGGGCTACTGCACCTTTGACTTGTTCGAGGGCGCCGTGCGCCCGCAGGATTCCACGTTCGTTGTCGTGGAGCTCTAGCTGGACAGAGGCCAGGGCGCTCCGGCGCGGCACTTACCTGGTCGCGTCGATACGCTTCTATTGCTTGGCGAATTCGTCACAATCGACGGATAAGCCTAGAGGAGGCAAGGAACTGGGTGGAGACGCATTTGACGCCGTTCTTCACCAGCGCCGCCTTGCCACAGTTGCGCGCCGGATTCCCGAATTGCAGAACACCGCGGTTTCACATCGTGAAATGAAGGCCGAATCTCGAAGGAAAGCCTCTTCAGATAGTCCCAAACCGCGCCCACGTTCCTGAGTGGTGCGGCGGCTTTGCAGAGCGGTCTGGAATGCGGCCGTCCTAGCCGCTACCTGCCGTCGTACCAGATGCGATAGAGCCCGCCCGACAAATCGTCCGACACCAGCAACGAACTGTCCTTGAGCTGCGCGACGTTCTCGTCGAGCCAGCCTGCGGCGTTGAAATCAGCCGGTCGCTGGCCCAGAACAACCTCTGTAAAGCGCGCCGGTCGGCTGGTTCGAATAGCTTTGCGAAATGACGGCCGCGGCCAGAAATGTTGCAAAGGGAATGCCAGTGACGCTGTCGGGTTTAAATGTTTCCCCCGCGATGTTCCAGGACGTCGGCAGCTCCGTGCACCATATGTTCGCATCGGGAGGAACGTCGGTCTTAATTCTAGCTCGGTGCGATCGCCGATCCAATTGTGGGTGTCGGGAGCTGGTCGCTCGCGAAATCGCGAGCCGCACCGAGCCGGCAGCCGATTGCGATCCAGCACTTTTCCGTCAAGCCGATTTATGACGACACCGAGCCGTCTGATCGGGTCGCGGGTGTGGGACGGAGAAGGCGTTGAGCCGGAGGAGCATGACCCGAGATTTCGCGAGGCTGTGTTCGGCAGGTGGACGGGGCCGGTCGAAAGGCACGGGATTGCCGGCGGCGGTGCGATTTTCCGGCGTGCTGTGCCGGCGTCGCCGCCGGCGCGGATCGCGCCTCTGTGGACGACGACGTTGTGGTGGCTTGCTCGCGAGCTCTCGCTAAGCTGTGGGAGGGCCGCTGATGCCCCCACGCTGTGTAAACCGATCCGATCTGCGGCCGCCGACGTTTTCTGGGCCAAGGAGGCCACCAATGTCGCAGCACGGTAAACTGCGCCTCGCACCGCGTCACCGACGTCATCGTCGACCGTCTCGTCATGGCCGATGCCGATCGTGGTGACCCGGCGGCCGTTGACAACGTCCTCAACGCGCCGCTCGACAAGTTCACCTCGGCGGACAGCGCATCACCAGCGCGCCACCCCCACCTCGATCGGCGCCCCGCTCTTTAAGGTTTGATAAACGACGCAAAAGCGCTCAGTCAGTTTCAGCAACTGCTCGAGCTTCTCCTGCCCCGCGTCCGTATCGACGGTGAAGCGCAGACGTATGCGCCCGAAACCGACCGGCGCGTCCTTGGCGAGCCCCAGGGTGCCGCGAAAATCGATGTCGCCTTCGGCGGACACGGCTGCGTTGCGCAGCGGGATGTCGAGCGCGGTGGCGACGGCTTTGAGAGTCACGCCTGCGCACGCGACCAGCGCCTCAAGCAGCATGTCGCCGGAGCAAAGCTCGAGGCCGCTTCCGCCCGTCGCCGGGTGCAGGCCCGCGACCGCGAGTCCGCGGCCGGTTTCGACCTTGCAGGCGATGTTGATGTCGTCAAGCGACCCTGCTGCTCGCAAGGTTATCAGACCGGCCGTCGGATCGTTTCGGTAGTGGTCCTTGATGGGAGCCTGCATTGCGCGCAATGCCGCAGCGTCCATGATCACATTCCTTCTTCTTTGCAACATGTGAGATTCAACGGCATGTCCTGTCAATGCAAGCGCTCGGTGCGACGCAGTTCCCGTGCCATCGTCTGTAGTCCTCCGGTTGAAGGAGTGATGGGCGAACAGGTCGTTCAACGCTCCGCGTTTCGCGCGCCCACCTCGACGATCCTGCGATCCATTGACATAACCGCGCCCACGACGCCGAGATAGACCGGAAAGGAACACGCCGACCGCGATCAGCAGCACTTTCGAGGCCTCAAAGAATGCCGAACCACAGGATGAACAACGGCACCCCACGCGATCGACGGGATGCCCCTCGCAGTCCCTTCCCGATATGCCTCGCCCAGGCTGCGCGAGTTCGTTTTCCTCTTGTTCCTAGTTCGAGGAGGAACGCAGGCGTTCGGGTGGAGCCGCCTGGGGTGCAAGCGGGCGACCCCGAAGGCGCGTGCCTTCCTGTGTTCCAGGCCGCCTTGGCTGAGCGCTTCCGACTCGCCCGCTCCATCGGCTCGGCTATTGGAGGCGAGCGTCACCGTCGAAAGCCCTCGCCACCCACGCAGTCGTAAGGCCGAGCGCCAGCAGGCCAGCGGGAGGCACGAGTAGCCAATGCGCCGCGCAACCGATCCGGCCGCGCCTCCTTCCAGGCAGTCACGGTGCTAACGACTTCATCAGCCACCGGCAACCCCAACTTGCTTCTCTGCCCCGGCATGGTCCACCTGTTGTTCGAGTCGCCCAGCTACCCTCTTTAGCGCGTCAATCACCCGAGCGTACCGGCATTGGTGAACTGTCCACGGCCACGGTAACGTCCGTCGTGTGCTTAATCGTCCAGTCTCTTGGTCTCAAAAATGGCGTTACAGCCGGATCCGGGGGTATTGTGCATCGATGTCCGCCTTCTTCTTCGCCGTGGTGCGCTCCTGCTGTTGCTCCGGGGTAAGCAATTCGAACGGCTGCGCATCGACGGGGCGATAGTTGATTCTTACTATCCTTGCCGAGGCCACCGGGTGCTCGGCTACGGGCATGTTCGTGAAATACAGGGCGCAGCTATGAAAGGCCCGCGTCTCGCCGGGAGGAACCTGATGAGTGACATACGACGGGCAAGTGTCCACCATCTCCTGCGCAATGACGCGGTCGCCGTCTTTGATGGTAACCTCAAACTCAACATCTTCAAGATTGATTATTCCGTTATTCGTGATCGTGCCATCGATCGTCCAATCGGCATAAGTCGGGCGCGGCTGTCCTAGCCGCATTCCCGGTTCCAGGTCGTTTGGCTTCAGGACCACGTCGGATAACGCAAGCTCACTGGCTGCTATCGTTGCGTCTCTCCGCCCATCATCTTTGGCGGGGAGACCCGAATGATTGGCGGGCTCGTGCTTACGGAGCGTCGACGCGAGGAGTATTATGACTATGCATCCTACCGCGAGTAGGACGACGGCGCGGAATCCTGGGGAGATGATCATCAAGTAAAGGATACCCAGGATCAGAATTGCGGCACCGATGTGCATTGGTGAATCTCCCTTACTGGCCCGGCCATGCGTCGTGGAGCGCCTCGAGAGCCAACTGCCAGGACTGTTCGTACATCCTTTTTCGGCTACGCCTCGATGTAGTTGAGCACGACGCGCATTGCCTGACCGCGGTGGCTCCATTGGGAACGCACAGGCGCGTCGCGCTCACGGCCACATAAGAGATCCCCTCGATCGACCCGGCACAGAGGTGCGCGTCACTGTTAATCGTTGCGTTAAACCAGGATTTGCAGCGCAGCAACCAATAATTAATGCTCTTTGTGTCCTCCTCCGCCGTCCGCCGCCGTCGTCATCGACAGCAGTAGCATAGCGGCGCCGAGTATCGGTCGCATAGTCACCTCCCTTCGGATTGTGGCGCAACGTCGAGCTTTTTGAGTTCATGCAAAAATCCAACAGCATCTTGCCGATCGGCCGAGGCGGATTTCCTTTATCGACGCCCGATGTTTCGAGAGCGCAGGCGTATCGGCCACATGCGAGTTCTCCATTCCCGGCGCCTGGTTTGTACCAAGCCATTTGAGGCAGCAGTGGAGTTGGGGCGCAGCCGACCGCAAGCGCGGCGAGGCTGATGGTAATGGTGGTTTGAGGTGGTGACGGCTTGCTGAGGAACGCGGCTTATCGGAAGCAGTTGTCTTCTCGAACGCGGCTACTGGTCAGTGGGTGGGTCGAGTCTCGACTTCGGCGCTGAGCCAATCCTTCGGCAGTCGCACCGCCGTGCCGCCGGTAGCGCCGAAGGCGCGCTGTTTCGCCAGGTGCCCAAGGGGTGGACATACTATGACGTCATCGAGACTGGCATTGCGGGCATCGCGCTGGACGCTCGGAAGTTCGGCAGCCACCCGATGCGATCGGGCTGGATCAGCACGGCTGCTCGCAACGGCGCCTCGGTCTGGACTGAAAGAGATCAGCCGGCATAGGAGCAGCGACATGCTGGCCGGCTACGTCCGCGAGGCCGAGCTGTTCATTTATGCGCTTTCGCGGGCTGCATTGGGGCCAGCTGCATCCACCGACTCCGTGTCCATCGCTTCCCCGTAGAGGGTCCCTAGACGACATTCCGCCCGGCGAGATGAACCGCGCGACCAAGGCCGGCGACAACTCGGCTTGCCTATTATGGCGGCGGCACCCGCACCGATGAATACAAACACCAGACGCCCCCCGCCAACGTCCGTGTTCCCGCAAATCGAGACGGCAGCGCATGCTGCCGATCTCGGTATGGTCTTCTACACCGGGCGCATGTTCCCGGCGAAATACCGAACGAGCTCTTCTCTGCCCACCACGGCTCCTGGAAAACGACGCCAGTCGGAGCGCGCGTGATGGTGACACCCGCCAGCCCCATGAACTGATTGATCACGTTGCGTGATGAGGCCGACCCCTCACACCTCACGATACGCGATCAGAAACCGGCCCATCCATCACTGTGGGCAGGCTCAGACGCCGCCTGCGGGCAATATCGGGATTGGATATGGCGACTCTGACAAACCGCAAGACTGGACGTTTTTATCAGAAATGTCGGCCTAGCACGTTGCCGCCCCGGAAAGCCCCATTCGCCGGTCCTGCTCACGACAAGCCGGGCGGATGATCGTGTTGATCCGGCTCATGCGCGAAAGATGGTGGCCAAGCTTCAGGCCATGGGCTATGAAGCCTATCTTTTGAGCCCGCTACAGGTGGCCACCGCGCCGGCAAAGACGACAGCGAAAGGCCGCCCTTGAAGCGTTCGATTGTACTTTCCTGCGCCGCGCAATCGGTTGGGGGCCAGGAACGGAGTCAACCCTCCGGCGCGTGGCGTAAGCCAGTTCCCTTACCACCGCCATCGCGCTAGGCTCTCCTGAAATAAATTCCGGGGAATGCGCATGCGACGACGGGAGTGCATCGCAGGTCTTGCCATCTCGACGATCTCTATTTGCATGATCCACGCCGCGCAAGCCTTCCAGGTCGAGGAAGCCACCATCGCCAGTATTCATCAGGCATTCAAAGACAAGGCTTTGACGTGCCGGGAGTTGGTTCAAACCTATCTTGATCGTATCAATGCGTACGATCAAAAAGGTCCGGCCCTGAATTCCATGCTGGCGCTCAATCCAAAGGCTCTTGCAGAGGCGCGCGAGCGCGACGAGCAATACGCGAGAACCGGTTTGGCCGGGCCGCTCCACTGCATTCCATTGGTGTTGAAGGACAACTACGACACCGTCGATATGCCAACCACAGGCGGGTCAGCGGCGCTGGCGGGGACACAGCCCCTGGCGGACGCCTTCGTCGTCGCGAAGCTTCGCCGGGCTGGTGCGATCATACTTGGCAAATCCAACATGCATGAATTTGCGCTGTCTGGCACGACTGTCAGTTCGCTTGGGGGCCAGACGCTCAACCCGTATGACCTGAGCCGGACGCCTGGGGGTTCAAGCGGCGGCACGGGCGCCGCGGTAGCCGCCAATCTGGCCGTCGCTGGTACTGGCAGTGACACGGTCAATTCCATCCGCTCGCCGGCTTCGGCTAACGCGCTGGTCGGCGTACGTCCTACGAAAGGTCTCGTGAGCCGCGCAGGGATCATGCCCGTGTCGCAAACTCAAGACGCGGTCGGTCCGATCGCCCGCAACGTCGCCGACGCCGCCCGCCTGCTCGAAGTGATGGCAGGATACGACCCAAATGATCCATCGACCGCGTGGAGCGTGGGATACACGCAGATAAGCTATGCGCGGTTCCTCGAAGGCGATGGTCTGCGCGGCGCGCGCCTTGGTCTGCTCAAGACCATGTTGGGGAGTGGGCCCGAGCATAAGGAGGTGAACGCGGTCGTCGCGGCGGCTGTGGCCGCGATGAAGAAGGCCGGGGCTGAAGTCCTCGAAGTAGATGATCCAGCGCTCAGTGCAGCTAAGCTCAACGCCGAAAATGACGTCCAGAAATATGAGTTCAAGTTACTGATCAACAGCTATCTCGCGTCTATTCCCAGCGCGCCGGCGAAGTCGCTTGAGGAGATCATTGCGTCCGGCAAGTTCCACAAGCAATCACTGGAGAACTTCCTCAAGTCCGCGCAAAGCTATCGGAACGGCACGCAAGAGCCGGACTACCTGGTTCGGCTTATACGAAACGGGCGCACCCGCGACAGGCTGATTTCCCTCATGGCAGAACATCAACTCGATGCGTTGATCTATCCCTTGCAGCAGCGCCTCGTCGTGCCGCTCTCAGAATTCAATCAGGCGGACCGGAACGGCATCCTGGCTTCCGTTACCGGGTTTCCAGCAATCACCGTGCCGGCGGGTTTTTCCGAGCCAACCGGGACAGCGCCGATTGGAGTATCCGTTGGGATAGATATCCTGGGGCGTCCGTGGAGCGAAGGCCGACTCATTCAGATTGCGTACGGCTTTGAGCAGGCAACCCATCACCGCCAAGCCCCAGCTAGCACGCCTGCACTGGGGCACTAACTCGAGCAGGCTGTGCGCGCCTTTGACGCAGGGGCAGGCCAGAACAGCGAGGCGAACCAAGGACCGTGAAGTGGAGAAACTGCACGCTAAGATCGGGCAGTTGATCGGCGAGCGGGATTTTTAGCCAGGAGGTCCGCAAGATGAGCATACCGCAGGGCACGGCTCGATCGTGCGCACGGCACCTTGTCGATCCGCCGGCAGTGGGGCTGGCGGGTTCGGGCCGCTACCGCACGCCGGCGCCTGCAAGCGATGACGATCTGGGCCCATGAAGGGCTCGGTAGATACAGTGGGGTCTTGACTCAAGCTGCGCCGAAGGGGCCCCTTTTTCGGCGCAGCCGTCTGCGAAAAAGCGTAAAAGCGTAGGTAGTTAGTTAGCTGGGTTTTGAGCAAAGTTCGCTCTAGCGCTCGGAAACCTTGACGTCACATTCATAGAACGAGAGCAGAGAATGTTTGCTCGGCATGTATTTGTTGAGAAATGTTGAGCGATGGGCAGGCGGGCGGCATTTCGGAATGCGTGCAAGAGCATTCTCCCACTCCGCACAGAAATATCACCGAGCGATTGGTTCGGCTACGCCAGTCGGTGGCGGTTCGCCGCGGGGCCAGCGCTGCGTCACGTTCTTGGTGCGTGTGAAGAAGCGGATGCTGTCCTCGCCATATTGGTTCAGATCGGCGAAAGCCGAGTTCTTCCAGCCGCCGTGGCTGTAGTAGCCGACGGGAGTCGGCAGGGGAAAATTAACGCCTACCATGCCTACCTCGACCCGGGCGACGAAGCGCTGCGCCGCATCTCCGCTGCGCGTAAAGACGGTCACCGCGTTGCCCTGGTGATGGAGGTTCGGGTAGCTCAGCGCCTCCTCGAAGGTCTCCGCACGAACGATCTGTAGCGTCGGGCCGAAGATCTCGTCCTGATAGCTCTTCATTGATCGGGTGACATGATCGATCAGCGATGGCCACAGGAAGAATCCTTCTTCGTGCCCCGGCAGCCTTCGCCCCCGCCCGTCGATGACCAGCTCGGCGCCTTCGTCGACAGCGAGCTGGATATAGCCTTCGATCTTCCGCTTGTTTTGGGGAGTGACGACCGGACCCATCTGCGCGTCGGGGTCAGTGAAGCCGCCGACCCGCAGCCTGGGAATCTCCTCGAGCAGCCGCTCACGAACCGCCTCGGCCGTCTGTTTGCCAACGGGCACGATTACCGGCATGGCCATGCAGCGCTCGCCGGCAGAGCCAAAGGCCCCGGCGAGGATGTCCACAACAGCCGAGTCGAGATCGGCGTCGGGCAGAATGACGCCGTGGTTCTTCGCTCCGCCCAAGCATTGCATGCGCTTGCCGTTGCCCGCGCCGCGGGTACACACGAGCCTTGCCACCTCCGTCGAGCCGATAAAGGTCACGGCCTTGATGTCCGGATGATCTCCGATCGCCTCACCGACCTGCTGGCTACCCTGCACGACATTGACAATGCCTGGCGGAACCCCGGCTTGGTGGGCGAGCTCGACGACCCGGAGGGCCGCGGAGGGTGCGCGCTCCGACGGTTTCAGGATGAACGCGTTGCCGACGGCGATGGCCGGGGTCAGCATCCAGAGCGGAATCATGCCGGGGAAGTTGAAAGGCGGAATTCCGGCGACGACTCCCAGTGGTTCGCGGATGGAATAGACATTCACGCCAGGGCCGGCGCCCTGCGTGAACTCGCCCTTCTGCAAATGCGGGACGCCGCACATAAACTCAACCACGTCCAGACCGCGCTGCAGCTCGCCGTTGGAGTCGCTCAGCAACTTGCCATGTTCGGAGGACATCAGGTGAATGAGCTCTTGCCTGTGCTCTTCGATCAATGCCTTGAACTTGAAAATCACCCGGGCCCGGCGCAGGGGATCGATTGCGGCCCAGGCAGGTTGTGCTGCCTTGGCGGCCGCGACAGTCTCGGCAAGGATTGCGGCGTCGCCGTGCTCCAGAAGGGCCTGCACGTGCCCGGTGCTCGGATCGTAGACCGGGCTGGTGATGGTGCCAGGGCGCGTAACGCTTTGGCCGTTGATGAAATGGCTGATCGTTCGCATGGAATCTTTCTCCTCACCGCTGACTCGTTGACGTGCTCAGAAGATGGGAGCGCAGCGGCGACCGTAGACGCGACCTCAGTCAGATGCCTCTGCGGCGGCCGCATGTGCGGCCCATGAACGGCAGCCTGCTGCCGATGACAACGATAGTTTTCGCGGAGAGTTCCGGTTCGTGCTGGATGGGAGCGATGATTGTAACGGCGCTCATCAATCCTCCAGGAATGAATCCTCCGGGAATCCGCGATCAAGGCGCAACGATCACGCCGAGAGCGAGCGTCACAGCGTCGAGCGCGCCTCTTCTTCTTACGCTGCCGGTTCGCCACATTGATCCACCAGGGTGCCCGCGCCGCGGGCGACCTGCGGCAGGATCGCAGACCTGAGAATCAGATCAGGCGAGAGGTAAGACAGGTTTCTGTTCCTCGCACCAGGCCGCCAAGCCCGGCTTGGGGCGGCTATAGACATGCACTTGCAGACATGCACTTGCCAGACCACGTGAACGAGAGGCTCGTAATTATCAGTGCCCACCGACGCCCCCCAAGGGAGGCGCCCCCATCGATGTCTCCGGCTTTGCCCGCGTTAAGGGAGCAATGGCGATAACTGATCTCGAGTTGCGACATCGTTCGAAACAAGATCACGCACAGCCTCGAATTTGCCAAATGTCGACAGAGCGACCGGCGCGACTCGCGTGCGCACGATGCTGGCGCTTCTGCCCTCGGTCGTCGCGAGTGTGAAGACCCGATCGGTGGTCTCAACCAGACGCTGGGCGAAAGCGATACGCTCGCCCTCATACGTGTCGAGTAGCGCTTCGGGCGCGCCGCCCGCGAGTACGGCTTTGAGTTTCCAGGCCAGATTGATGGCGTCGCCAATCCCGGTGTTCATACCCTGCCCGCCGACAGGACTGTGAATGTGTGCCGCATCGCCCAGCAGAAACGCTTGTCCCTTTCGCAAATGCTGCGCCACGTGATGATGAACATGATAGGTCGAAAACCAGTTTACTTTTTCGACACTGACTTTAAGATTCTCTACGATCCGGGCGCTGACATCCCCGATGAGCGTGTCGGCGCGATCGGCACGATCTTCACGCACTGTCCCTATTAACCGGGCGCGTCCCTTCCCGGCGAGCGGAAACAAGATGAGGAAATCAGCCGCTTCGAGATCAACGTGCATGTCACCGCCGACTTGGTCCGGTCCGGTATTTGCAGACGGCTGGGAAACCAAATAGGCCCCCAATGAGCGGGCGTTCTCGGCGCTGATTCCGCAAAAATCTGACACGAGACGAGGACGGTTGAATACCGTCAGATGGAGAGCATTGTTCGAGCCTCGCCCGTAACGGGAACCAGCAAACTGGCAAAGAGGGTCGGCGTCGACGCCAGTGTGCCTTACCGGCCGCATTGAAAACTACCTACCTCGCGGCCGATACTGCGGGGCATGGCGAAGAGACCGGAACCGCCGAGATCGCCGCCAAAGCCGTTCTGGGCACCGTAGAGACCGCCGACGAGGCCACTGCGATCGAGAAGGCCGCGGCGGAATTCAAGATGCCTGCCAACAGACTGATGGCGGTCAGGCGATGACCCGCCGCAAAGGCGAAATCACCTGCGCCGATCTCACGCGCAACTGGCCGCATCACGTGGCGCTCCCGGCCGAAAAGGTGCGAGGCCTCGTGAACCCGTGTCCCCGTTGGATTCCAGCACCTTCGCGACCGGGCAGGTTAGGCGCCAGGCCAAGCCTGAGGGCGCATAATCAAGATCAACCGTACCGTCCACACTGCGCTCAGCCATCGCTTCAATGACGATGGTGCCGAACCCGCGTTGCTTTGGCGCAGATACGGGCGGCCCATCGGGTTCAACCCAACTCATAGTGAAGGTGTCGCCATCGGTCCCCCAGCGGATATCGACGCGACCGGTATCCGTCGAGAGCGCCCCGTACTTTCCAGCGTTGGTGGCAAGTTCATGGAGTGCCAGTCCGATGGCTTGCGCACCAGCCGCCTTCAAGCGCAGCTTGGGACCATGCACAGCGATACGGGAGCCAACGAGGTCGGTGAAGTGCGCCAGCTGAGCGCGAACCAGGTCCTCGGTCTCGACTCCCTTCCATTCGCCCCGGACGAGTAGTTCCTGATTGGCCGAAAGCGCCCGGATGCGCTCGGAGAAGCGCTCGACGAAATCTTCGGGGTTTCTGGTGGCGGTCTGGTGAGCAATCGCGTCCACGACGCTGAGCATATTCTTGGCGCGATGAGTGACCTCGCGCATGAGGAGATGCTCTCTTTCCTCGTGCTGCTTGCGTTCAGTAATGTCCAAAATGACGCCCGTGTTGCGCAGTGGCCGGCCCGGCACACGGATGGCATTCACCGTTACCCGCGCCCAAACCGTGTTTCCATCTTTGCGGATATAGCGCTTTTCCACGTCGAAAAGGTCTAACTCTCCTGAGACCATGCGTCGAAGCAATTCGCGGTCGCGGTCGTGGTCGTCCGGGTGCGTGATGTCGAGTATGGTCCGCGTACGCAATTCCGTCTCGCTGTAGCCGACGAACTCGCACATCGCGGCGTTTGCGCGGAGGATATGGCGGCTTGCGGGCTCAACCTCGACCTTGCCAACGCTGCTAATATCGAACATCGCGCGATATGCCACTTCGCTCTCGCGCAGCAAATCAGTGGTATCTCGCAGCTCCGCCATCAGCGTGTTGACCTCGACAATGGGGGTTTGCTTCGGCAGTCTGCCCTCTCCCGAGTCGATTGCAGCGCGAGCCGCGCGGCCAACCGAGCCCGCGATAATCCGCCCTAGCCACAAGGCCACGCCAGCCACCAGGGTAAACGCCAACAACGTCATCATGCCGAGGGTTCGCCACAACGTGCGCACCGGAGCCTCCAGCAGCGCCGCGGGCGCCCACACAGCGGTTTCCCAGCCGGTCAATTGCGACCGGACATGTGCCTGTAGCGATGATCGTCCTTCAGCGTTGATAAACTCGAACACCCCATCGGGTCCTGCCTGCCGTGACTGCGACAGGGGCAGCTCCCGGCCGATACCCGCCTCCTGTTCGGATTGTCCGATGATGCGATGATTTGCGTCGGAGACCACCGCGCGCCAACCCGTCCGTAGTTCAGTTTCCGCGACCAAGCGTGCGAGGAAGGTCTGATCGGGCGATCTGCCGAGGACGTAGCGGGTCTCGCTGTCGATCTCCACGGGCACGATGATGGCAACCAGGAGCTGTTTGACGATGGGGGCGAAGAACAAGCCAGTTGCTTGGGGTTTGCCTGTTGCGAAAGCTCTCTCTGCGGCGTCTGGAACAGGCGTTTTTGGAAAGAGCTTGCCGAGAGGCACTGCGGTATTGACGAGCTGCTGCATGTTCCGATCGACGAGCACGACGTTGCCGCTCTGGCGCAAGCCCAGTGAGGCTTCAGCCTGGCGCCGGAACCCGACAAAGTCCCCATCGCGCAGCGACGGCGATGCGGCCAACGTCTGCAATCTCTCGATCTCGCCAATGATTTTCCGGTCTACCTCCCCTGACAAAACGCGGGCCTCGGTGATCAGGTTGTTTCGGACTTGGTCGAATTCCGACTCGGCGATACGAGCGCCCGCGTATCCGCCCAGCAGAATAAGCGGCGCAACGATCGCACATCCGAATATGGTCAGCAGGCGCCACAACGGCTGGGGAATGCGGAATTCGGGCAGTGTTCCGATCCGCAACATGATGCCGCCAGTAATGCAAAGCAGCCCAACGCTAGCCAGCAGCGGCGGCACGCGATAGTGAACCCCATCGTACAAGGTGTCGATACCAGTCAGGCCGCTGAACATGGCGAACAGCTCAATGGCACCGGCGGTGCCGCTGAGCACGGTCGCAGCGAGGCGATGGCGCTCAAAGCGACCGAGCGCAAGCGAGCCACCCGCGAGGAGAAGCGATAGCGCCAACGTAATGTCCATCCGGAATGAAGCCAGTCGCGAAACTGCGGACCTCGGCACCAGCCAGCGCTCGATGCCAAGCTCAGTTCCCGACAGGTTCTGCCCCAGATCGACGGCGGTGAGTGCGGCCACTACAAGACCAATTACAAACGCGAAGCGCGAGTTCTTGCCGGGATGAATGAGTGCGAGGCCGAGACCCGCAAAACATAATACGGCAAGTGGCGCGATGAGGGAGTAGTTTGAGCCCTCGCGCGCCAGCGGCGGCAATCCGACCCACCAGCCCGTAAGCCCCACCGCGGCGATTATCACCGCAACAAAACCAGCAACTTGAGCCGCGTGTTGCTTCCTAAGATGCAGCATCACCTAGGCTCCAGAAAATAGCACCGTGGACAAAGCGCTCTCCGACCAAGAAATGCCATTCGTCCGGCGACGGTTTCAACACACGCGCACTGCGTGCACCGGCAACGTGGCTGAGAGGTGTTTCGGAGGTGGTCGAGGCGGCGTGAAGGCGCCGCGTGCAGTTCGATTTGGCACCCTGAAGGGGACCTTAGTACATCGGTTCCATAAAACCGATTATATCGCGCTGGGCGCCTCCGCACGCCCAGGTTGTGCTGCATTGCTAAGATTCGAAAGATTATTCGCTGTTAATGTCGGGGATCAGGAAAACGGCCGACATGTTTGGTGTAGAACCCTTCAAGTCGGCCGCTGGCAGCAAGCGACGCTCAGCGCGACACCGTCCTCAAATTGCGCAAACGCGGCCTGGCGCTACGAGCAATCGCCGAGGAGACTGGCCTCGGCCTAAATACCGTCCGGACCATTATTGCCCAGCGCAACGACCGGTCCAGTGTCAAGCATCTGGAGCGCATCCGACGCAACATCGGCGAGGAGCGCACATGGCAATCGCGTAAGCGCGTCCGTGACGGGCTGGCGCGACGCGTCAACGCCGTGCGGAAGCAAAGCGCCGAGCTGCTCAAGGAAGCTGGCTGAAGTAGAGTTCGCCCGCAAGATCGCCGACGAGAGAGGCCCCCGACATCGCCAAGGTCGTCAGTCAGAAGGGACGTGGACGCGGCTTCTACAGATCATGGACAATCTGCCCGAGGTCATCGCATGGCACGAGACGGGACCGCCTAGCACCCAGCGCTCCGTTACGCAGTAACGCCGCCAGCAGCGTCCGCGTCGCTCGCTAGGTTCGTCTATTCAACCTCGCCCGTGCTTCCGCCCGGTCCGCCGCAGCAGTCACGGCCTCGCGCGAAGGCAGGCGCGGGCCAGCGATTGACGCGGCTCGCGCCGCGGGCCCGTCTCGCAATTCGACAGTGCCGCCGTCATTTTTTTCCTTGGCATCGCACGCCGCCAGCAGCGCGACCTCTCGCGCAGCACGTCGACGCGCCCGCCATCTCCCTTGTGTAGCTCGTCGCTGCACAGCCACCTCCGGATGCTGAGGCCTCGGCTCGGCCGGATCACGACGCGGCACCTCCCGCGGAGCAAGCTTGGGTTGCTGCCAGGCGCTCAACTGTGCCGTCGTCGTTGACGATCTCACGAAACTGCACGTGTGACCTCCCCAAAGCCCACATCGCGGCGTTCGCCGTGCGACACACCCACCACTGCACGCCAGCACGCAACAAAGCCTCGCGCACCTCACACTGCGGGCGTGAGCATTTCCCCGATGGGCTCTTCAACTCGACGGCGACGATGATGCAAGTCCGCTTAGTCCGATGAATAATCACGTTTATCCGGCAGACCGGGCACCACACCGCGCTTCTTGCGCAAAAAAACCGGACAACGCGCTGCTCGCAACACTGTCAATCGCAGTCGCAAATGAGCAACTGCGGTCAAGCCACCTGCCAAGGAACTGAGACAGCCGCACTTGCTCTCGTCATTCCCAGCGGCGCACGACAACACTCAGCTCGCTTCACACCCATTGGCGACGTCAGCGTCTTCTGCCTCGTCGCCAAACAGGCCGGTTGGCTTGTCTTCGCTCGCCAAAAACTCGTGGCGAGGCAAGGCCCGCCGCTCGGCCGCACCGCCGTACGGGGTTGCCTTGACGCGCCGCAAAGGTAGTGCGCGACAAGCGGTGTGTCCGGTCCGTGTGAAGTCATTCTTGCCGCTAGGAGCGGCGACTCGGCACTTCGGCGGCAGCAGGACCCGTGGTACAAGGGGGGGCACCAAAGACCATGCCTAAAAAAGGTCTCTGCGATCCACTCCATCCAGCCGATCGCGACGGCCGTGACAATTTCAAGGAGGATTCCCCGATGATTGATCACATCAGACGCAACATACTCGCAACCGGCGCCGCGGCAACGGCGGTGGCCGCAGCGCCCCAGGTGTTCGCTCAACAGGCTGGGCAAGGGCCTACCAAGTTCTACGAAAAAGGCCCCGTTCGAATCGCTTATCAGGAGGTCGGCTCCGGCTTTCCGCTGCTGGCCACCCCGGGCGGGGGCTTGAACTCGCGTATGAGCAATTGGGCGAATGCGGTCATCAACGTGATGGCGGAGTTCAAGAACGACTTCCGCTGCATCACCATGGACCAGCGCAATGCTACCGGTGGTGAATCCACCGGGCCGATCCCGGTCGATGACCCCTGGGGCGCTTTCGCCGACGACCAGTTGGGCCTGATGGATCACCTCGGCGTCCGCCAGTTCTTCTTTTTCGGCAACTGCATCGGCGGCTCGTTTGCCCTCAAGCTGATGGAG
This sequence comes from Xanthobacteraceae bacterium, assembly GCA_030037185.1. Next base: position 16,302 of record JASHRR010001278.1, read on the forward strand.
CGGGCTCCGGATCGCATCGTCGCGGGGGTGCTCAGCCAGCCGATTGGCCACCGGCCTGAGAAGCCGGGCGTGATGTACGATACAAGCCGCGATGGCTGGGCGAAAGAATTCCGCGCCGGGCGGCCCGACGTGTCGACGGAAACCATCGACAGGTATCTGGACAACCTGTTCCGTGTCCGGCCCGACTTTGTGTACAGCGTGTCGCGCGAGTTCGTTCGCAATTGCCAGACGCCGATGCTCGTGCTGCCCGACGACACTCCGGCGCACGCATATCAAGTGGCCATCGATGTCGCATCGCTGGCGCCGAATGCGGACATTTCAGTCTATCCCTGGAAGGACCCGCCCGAACTGAAAGCGCGGACGATCAACCGGGTGCGCAACTTCTTGAAGGCGCATCTCCCCGTAACAGCGGCCCGCTAGTCGAAGGAGAGAGCCGCATGCGGCAGGTCATGCTTCACCGCCTGCCGCACCTAACGGGCGCATACGCGAGTTCGCGCAAATCAGAAACGCTATCGCACGACGCGGGTAATCACCTTCGGATCAGGCTGCGCGGAATTCGTCGGTCACGCGGATAAGCTCGTCAGGCCGCGTCCAAATGAGCGCGTGCCCGGCACGCTCGATGATGACCAACTCAGAATCAGTGATTTTGAAGGCCAATCAGTCGATTTTTGAGGTGGATACCGATGAGGGACACTGCGCACCTATTCGAATGCGGATACCCAAACCTTCGCAGGCTGCTGCGCCCGTAGGCAACGGGCGCATCCAGCTCTCGCGCAGGCGCAACCGCGTCGATTTGAATTCAGGCGACCACATTGAGAGAAACTCCCTCGAATCAGTTCGAGAAAACGATCATTTATAGCCCACGCGGCGGAGTGTTTCCGTTTAGCAATTGGGGTTTTTGAACAACGAATATGCGGATGAGTTTCGTTACGTGTCGTTTAGTATGGCATGAAAGGCGCATTGGGGACGAGGTGTGCATTTTTCCCTAAAAGCGGCGCAAAATCTTCCAACTCGGAAGGCTTTTGAGATTGGCACGCGCTGTATCAATAGGGTCCCGGACCCTTGGTGCTGTGCGGCGCACAACGCTAAAAGCTTAATGATTTTAGTAGCCGCATTGTCTCATGATACAGTCGTGTTTTGGGTACAACCCAGACGCTACGCGAGCCCGCCATGCCAGGGGGATTCGGCTGAGGCGTCCCGGACTGATATGATTGGAAATCCACACACCCGCGGCGGGCACGTGCCCCCGGGACGAAAGCAGCGATGGAGGAGCGACAGTGACCCCACTCACCTCGAAACAGGCACTCGCGGGCAGCATGTTTGCGGCGCTCATTGGGACGGTGGCGAGCGCGGGGGCACAGGTTGCCCCGCCGGATTTCTCCTCGCATCAGGCCGGATGGGTCGGAATGAACGGCGGCGGTCCGTTCTTCGAGCCAGTTCCAGGCGTGACGCCGGGGCCGGTCACCACCGATCCGGCGCATCCCTTTGTGCCCAACGGCGTCGGCAAGCAACCAACCTTTCGTATTGCCGATCTCACCAACCCGAACCTTATGCCGTGGGTCAAGGAGCACATGAAGAAGGAGAATGACGAGGTGATCGGCGGCAAGAAGACCGGTTTCACCCCCCATTCGAGCTGCCAGATCGCGGGGGTGCCGATGTTCATGGGCTACGGAGGGCCAAACCCGATCATTTTCCTGCAAACCCCAAAGGAAGTCTGGATGTACTTCTCCGGCGATATGCAGGTGCGGCGCGTCTACATGGATGTACCTCATTCCGCAAATCCGAAACCATCGTGGTATGGCGAATCGGTTGGCCATTATGAAGGCGACACGCTGGTGGTCGATACGATCGGGTTGAACGACAAGACGGTGGCCGACATCTATCGCACCCCGCACACCGACAAGATGCATGTGGTGGAACGCTGGCGGATGGTGGATAATGGCAAGGGCATGGAGTCGGTCTTTACCGTGGAGGATCCCGGCGCGTTCTATCAGCCTTGGACCGCCATGCGCCGCTACCGGCGCGTTGAATATGAGGATATTCCCGAAATTGTCTGCGCCGAGAACAACCAGCAATTCGACTATCTGATCCCGGTTGGTAAAAACACTGACTTCTAGGGTTAAGACCTAACCAAAGATATTCAAGCTCACCGGTGCGTGCGGCCAATCTTCGGGTCGGGGCCTTGCGCGATCTTTCCCAGGCGCGCTGGTCGGATCGCGTCCACGTGGAATGAATCGCGGCGCGCCAGGCGTTCTGGGAGCTTGGACATCGCGCCTTTCGCCAAGTGCGCTTGGTCGGCTGCGCGAGCGTGGAGAGAAGCCATACCACGGCCCTGCCAGCCGAAGATGGCTTCCAAACTCGGCAAGGGTGGCGCCGTTCCTTGCCGTTCTGGTCGCGCCAGGCGCAAGAGCCTGGCATTAATTGTTGCCCAACAGGCGCGCTTGAGCTCTCATCAGCTCGGCGATCGCGATGCACAATTGTTGCGCAGCCGGTCGGATCGGAGGCAGCCTGAACCTTCGTTTTGCTGGGCTCCGGGGTGTCCCGCTAATCTAATCCGCCTATCAACTCAGCGATTTGCTGGCGAGCACGCGATCGTCCCGGCGTGGCACGAGCTTTGCGGAATTCTCGACAGATACGTGTAGTAACCGGAGAGCGGTGATGAAGCGTCGCGAGTTCTTGAAGTCGATAACGGCAGCGGCAGCCGGCGGCGTGTTGCCGACCGCACCGGCAGTTTGGTCGCCCGCCAAAGCGCAGACGCGCCAGGAGGTGCTGCTCATCGTGTCCGAGAGCGGCCCCAACAACATCGACATTCACGGCGTCGGCACCAATGTGCCGGGTTACGAGGTATCGTGGAACTGCTACGACCGGCTGATCAGTCACGAGATGAAGATCCAGGACGGGACGCCTTATTACGATCGCGACAAGTTCAAGATGGAGCTCGCCGACGACATGAAGATCGGCGACATGTCGGTGACCTTCACGCTGAAGAAGAACGCCGTGTTTCAGGACGGCACGCCGGTCACCGCGAAGGACGTAAAATGGTCGTTTGACCGTGCCGTCAAGGTGGGCGGGTTCCCGACTTTCCAGATGGGTGCCGGTTCGCTCACAAAGCCGGAGCAGTTCGTCGTCATCGACGACCGCACCATCCGCGTTGACTTTCTAAGGAGGGATCGGCTCACCGTTCCGGATCTCGCCGTCATCGTGCCATGCATCCTTAATTCCGAGCTGGTCAAGAAGCACGCATCCGACAAGGACCCGTGGGGTCTCGAATACACGAAACAGAACACCGCCGGCAGCGGTGCCTATCGCGTCGTGAGCTGGAGGCCGGGGACAGAGGTCATTTACGAACGCAACGAGAAGTGGATTGGAGGACCACCGCCCAAAATTCGTCGCGTGGTCTGGCGTATCATTCCGTCGTCAGGCAATCGCCGAGCGCTGTTGGAGCGCGGTGATGCCGATATCTCCTACGATCTGCCGAGCAAGGATTTCGCCGAGCTGAAAAACGCCGGCAAGCTGAACATCGTCTCGACGCCCTACAGCAACGGCATCCAGTATATCGGCATGAACGTGAAGAGGCCGCCTTTTGACGATCTCAAGGTGCGCCAGGCGGTTGCCTACGCGATTCCTTACCGGAAAATCATGGAGGCGGTGGTATTCGGTCTCGCCAAGCCGATGTACGGCGCGCCCGCTAATGCCAAGACTCAGGTCGCCTGGCCGCAGCCGCACAAGTTTGCAACCGACCTTGCCAAGGCGAAGCAGCTTTTGGCCGCGGCCGGCTATCCTAATGGATTCGAGACGACGCTGTCGTTCGACCTAGGATTTGCCGGCGTCAACGAGCCGCTCTGTGTTCTCACACAAGAAAGTCTGGCGCAAATTGGCATCAAAACCACGATCAACAAAGTGCCCGGGGCCAACTGGCGAACCGAGCTCAACAAGAAGACGCTGCCGCTCTACACCAACGTGTTCTCGGGCTGGCTCGACTATCCGGAGTACTTCTTCATCTGGTGCTATCACGGACAGAACTCGGTGTTCAACACGATGAGCTACCAGTCAAAGGACATGGACCAGTTTATCGAAGGCGCCCGCGATGCGGCGGCAGTCGGCAAAACCGCCGAATACGAGAAGAACGTGAAGAGCTTTGTCGATCTGGCTTTCGCCGACATGCCACGCATTCCGTTGTTCCAGCCCTATGTCAACGTCGCGATGCAGAAGCATGTCACCGGCTATCAATATTGGTTCCACCGCCGGCTTGACTACCGGGCCTTGGCCAAGGGCTGAGGCGTCACTGTCGTGCTGAAACAAATCGCAAAACGCCTCGCCACAGTGGTCCCGAGCCTGATCGGCGTTATCATCGTTACCTTCCTGCTTACCCGGGTCCTGCCGGGAGACACCGCAGCCTACTTTGCCGGACCAGCCGCCTCCGCCCAAGCGATCGAGGAGATCAGAAAGCAACTTGGCCTTGACAGATCACTGCCCGAGCAATTCGTCCGCTACGTCACCGACCTCGCGCATGGTGACTTCGGTACCTCGCTCACCACGGGACAGTCGGTCACGGCCGATATTGCCGCGCGCCTTCCGGCCTCGGCTGAGCTGACCCTTGTGGGCCTCTTTGTCGCCATGCTGATTGCGGTGCCCCTCGGCGTCCTCGCAGCCGTCAGGCAAGGCTCTTTGATTGACCATGCGTGCCGTATCATTGCGACGGCTGGCGTCTCGCTTCCGGTGTTCTTTACGGGTCTCCTGCTTTCTTATGTGTTTTACTATCGACTCGGTTGGGCCGCGGAACCGATTGGACGCTTGAGCTTTCTTTACGCGCCACCTCCGACCGTCACGGGCTTCTACCTTATCGATAGTCTGATCGCGCACGACTTCGAGCTGTTCCAGGCGGCAGCCGCGCAGCTCGTTCTGCCGGCGGCAACGCTGGCGATTTTTTCGCTCGCCCCGATCGCTCGCATGACGCGCGGCTCCATGTTGGCGGTGCTGGCCGCCGATTTCGTGCGCACCGCGCGCGCTGGCGGATTGTCGTCGCGCACGGTGATCGTCACCTACGCGTTCCGCAATGCCATGCTGCCGGTCGTCACCACGCTCGGCATGGTGTTCTCCTTTTTGCTCGGCGCCAATGTGCTAGTGGAAAAGGTGTTCGCGTGGCCGGGAATCGGCTCCTACGCGGTCGAGGCGTTGATCACCTCTGACTTCGCGCCAGTGCAGGGTTTCGTGCTGACCATGGCGGTTCTCTATGTGTTGCTCAATCTCGCGATCGACCTCATCTATGGGATCATAGATCCGCGCATAAGGGTAGAGGAATGACCAGGCGTTCGCCTCGACAATGCTGAAGACCCATTCTCCACCGGAAGCCGGATCTGCCGTCACTTCGCGGCCTTCGGCCCTCAAGCACGCAATCTACGTGATCGCGGAAAATCCCGTCACTGGGCTCGCCTTCGGATTATTCCTGCTGATCGCAGTTTGCGCGATTTTCGGGCCGCTCGTCGCGCCCTACGATCCGCTTGCCAGCAACACCGAAGCCGCCTATCAGGCGCCGTCGGCAACACACTGGTGCGGCACCGACCAATTGGGTCGCGACATCATGAGCCGCGTGATGGTGGCGACTCGCCTCGACCTCGCGATCGCGATTTTTTCAGTGGCACTGGTATTTGTGCTCGGCGGGATTGCGGGCGTGATGGCGGGTTTTTTTGGCGGCTGGACTGATCGCATCGTCGGCAGGCTCGCGGACACCATCATGGCGTTTCCGCTGTTCGTACTCGCAATGGGCATCGTTGCAGCGCTCGGCAATACTGTAACGAATATCGTGATAGCCACCGCGATCATCAACTTTCCGCTTTACGCGCGAGTGGCCCGCGCCGAGGCCAACCTGCGCCGCGATGCCGGCTTCGTGCGAGCGGCGCGGCTCTGCGGCAACAGCGAAATGCGCATTGTGATGACGCAAATTCTGCCAAACGTGATGCCCATCATGGTGGTGCAGATGTCACTGACCATGGGCTATGCAATTCTCAATGCCGCCGGACTCTCCTTCATCGGCCTCGGTGTGCGTCCGCCAACCGCCGAATGGGGCATCATGGTGGCGGAAGGCGCGACCGACATGGTAAGCGGCAAGTGGTGGATCGCGTTCTTTCCGGGCGCGGCCCTTATGGTGTCAGTGTTCTGCTTCAATCTGCTCGGTGACGGCCTGCGCGACATCGTCGACCCGCAGCGGCGAACGTGAGGCCCGCCCGTGAGCACCGGTATTCCGTTTTTTGCCATCAAGGACCTCACAGTCGAATTTGCGACGCGGCGCGGCAAGGTGCAGGCCGTGCAAAACGTCAACGTGACGGTGGCCAAAGGCGAGACGGTGGGCATGGTGGGCGAATCCGGGTCGGGAAAATCGGTCACTTCCTACGCCGTGATGAGAATTCTGGATCGTGCTGGACGAATTGCCGGGGGCTCTATCGTATTCGGCGGTTTCGATGTTGCCGCGGCAAGTGAAGAGGAGGTACGCGATCTGCGCGGTCGGGAAATCTCGATGATTTTCCAGAACCCGCGGGCTGCGCTCAACCCGATCCGCAAAATCGGTAAGCAGATCGAGGACATGCTGCTGCAGCACGGTCAGGCCGCGTCCTCCGACGTCAAGGCCAAGGCGATCGACGCCCTACGCCGGGTGCGCGTTGCCAACCCCGAGGAGCGCTATCATGCCTATCCGTTCGAGCTTTCGGGCGGCATGTGCCAACGAGTCGTGATCGCGCTTGCTCTCGCCTGTCGCCCGCAACTCCTAATCGCCGATGAGCCGACCACTGGTCTCGATGTCACCACGCAGAAGGCCGTGATGGACTTGGTGGTTGACTTGACCCGGGAGCGCGGCATGTCGACGATCCTGATCACGCATGATCTCGGCCTCGCCGCCGCCTATTGCGACCGCATTGTTGTGATGGAAAAAGGCCGGGTGGTGGAGACCGCTCCGTCGCGAGAGATCTTCGCCGCGCCCGCGCATCCATATACTCGTATGCTCATGAAGGCGACGCCCCGCCTCGGCGTCGGGTTGCGTGATTTATTGCCGAACGACGAGCAGTGGTCAGATCGGGAGCGGGCTCTCTCGCCGCACCCGCAAAAAGGTGCACCCGATGCGCCGCTCCTCATCGTCGAAAACCTCGTCAAGGAATATCCACGCAATGCAGCAACAGGCCCCCTCGCCAAGCTTTTCGGTCGCGCAGCACAGCCATTGCGCGCAGTGGGCGGTATCAGCTTTACGATCGGGCGCGGCGAGAGCATGGGCCTGGTCGGTGAATCCGGATGCGGCAAGTCGACCACCTCCATGATGGTGATGCGATTGATCGACAAGACCTCAGGCAAGATTGAATTCGACGGTGAGGACATCGGTGCCGTCCCAGCCAAGCAATTTGCTATGCATCCCACGCGAAAGCGCATCCAGATGGTGTTCCAGGATCCGACCGAAAGTCTCAACCCCCGCTTCACGGCACGGCGCGCGATCGCGGACCCGCTGATCCGGTTCGACAGAAGCAAGAGGACTGCCGAATGGCGGGCGCGGTGCGAGGACCTCGCCGCCCAGGTTGGCCTGCCAATGGAATTACTCGACCGCTTCCCGCATCAACTGTCCGGAGGTCAGAAAGCCCGCGTCGGCATTGCCCGGGCAATTGCGCTGCGACCACAGCTCCTTGTCTTGGACGAGCCCACTGCTGCGCTCGACGTGTCAGTCCAGGCCGTGGTGCTCAATCTGCTGCGGGACTTAAAGGTGCTGTTGGGTATGAGTTATTTGTTCGTCTCCCACGACCTTAACGTGGTGCGCCTGCTGTGTGATCGCGTCATTGTCATGCAAGGCGGAGAGATCGTCGAGCAAGGCTTCTGCGACGACGTACTCGGCGCACCCAAAACGGACTATGTGCGCGAACTGCTCGCCGCCATCCCGCATCCCCCAGCGTGAGTGCGTTCGACGCTCCGTCGCATCGCAATTGCGATCGGTTCGTGCTGATGCCAGACGGGCTGCGGCTCTTTGGCAGGGCGATTGCAGAGGTATTATCGTGCCCGTTGGCAAAACCTGATTAAGCCGTTCGAACGCGCACCGACATTCTCGCGCCGGCGCTTTAATTGGCCAACTGCTCATGTTCAACGGCGAGCGGCCCCGGCGGCGTTACGGACTTGAATATGGAAGACGTCGCCGCCATTCTGGCGCAGACTGTGCTGCGGCTTGTCCAGAGCCGGGCAGGGGGCCATGTCGGTCCCGGCATGGCCGAACAACGCGCATTGTGCATAGCCGACCCCGCGCGGCAAAACACCGCGTGTGGTCAATTCTCAGAAATCCCCGCCCGACCCCACGTGCCGACCTTTCTTGTGCAAGATTCTGATGGGCCGAGCGATTTTAGCTAATTCCACCGAGCCCCAAGACCTCAGGAGGTCTACTTGGACAGGGCCCCAGGTCGCCATATATCGTTGTAATATAACATCGCCAAGAAGGGAATTAACGATGCCGTTGTCGCATTCCGTGATGAAGGCCTGCCTTGCCCTTGCCATGCTGTCCCCCGCGCCGACGCTCGCGGCAGAAGGTGGGCGACCCGATAAGGTCTCCTTCTATTTTGCGGCGCACGAGGACGACTGGCAGCTGTTCATGAATCCGTCCGCATTCGAAGACGTGATCAACGGCGCCGCCAAAACCGTTTTTGTCCACATCACCGCCGGCGACGCAGGCTTGGGAATGGATCGGAGCGGCCGCAAATATCCGTTCTATCTGGCGCGGGAAAACGGGGCGGAAACCGCCATTCGCTTCATGGCGGACGCCGACGCCATTCCCGCCGAAGAGACCGTGTCTCACATGGTGTTCAACGGACATCCGATCTACCGAATCGGCTACCGCAACGTGGTCGGTTATTTCATGCGGGTGCCTGATGGAAACGGGTCGGGCGCCGGCTATGGCAACACCGGCTTTCAATCTCTCAAGCGACTTGCCGATGGAGAGAATGGCACGCTTTCGGCTATCGATGGTTCGACCAGCTATGTTGGCTGGAGCGATCTTGTCGGCACTTTGCGTGCGATCGTAGAGTACGAGCGCCGAGGCGCTGCGCTCGCCCAAATAAACGTTGCCGATCCCGACCCCCGGAACAATCCGGATGATCATTCCGATCACCTGATGACGGCGAAGGCCGCGCTTGAGGCCGCGAGCTCGCTGGCTTGCGTGCGGCGCGTTTACTACGTGGACTATGCTAGCGCCCGGCTCCCGGAAAATCTCGACGCGCAACAGCGTGACATGGAAAGTTCAGTGTTCGCCGTGACGCTCGCCGGCGTCATGGAGTTGGATCACGCGACGTCCTGGCATCACTACGATCGGTCGTTCGTCGGCAAAAACTATTTCCGCGTCGAAGAGCCCCATGAGCGTTGCAATGTGCGCAACGCCGAGATTTCAGCAGCGCACCGTTGACCACAACGCCGCACAACGGTAGCCCGGTAGCGCGCGACTTAGGGACCTCAAGGGGCGAACCGGTGTCTAGCGGTCACCGGCTCGCGTATCGACACCGGCAGAAACCGCGATCCGCTTCATGGCGGATGCGGACGGGACCGGTCGCGAAATCCGTCCGTCAAATGCAACTCAACACATCCAATTGCTCCCGTGAGCTGGAAAAACACGGAGGTATGTCCCGCACGTGCCCGATGGAAACGCGGAGGGCTCCGGATATCCGGAAACGGCGCCCACCTGAAACGTCTAGCCGCCGGCTAAATCGCAACGCTCTCGGCGATTATGGCTCGACCGTCTATCGCAGTTTTGACGATCTCGCAGCGACCTTTCGAGCCCTCTTGTGGTATGAACGTGCTAGGCTCGTCCAGGTTAATGTTGCCGACGTCGAAGGCAAATCGGTCCGCATCACTCCGATCGTCTGATGACAGCGAAGGCGGCACGCGAAGCTTCGAGCGGCCTTGAGGTCGGGTCCACTACATCGGCTCGCAAGCTCCGCACTTCCCGACAATCTCAATCCCCGACAAAGAACATGAAATGCCGTCTGCGCGGTCATGCGTGCTCGATCACGGCGCATCGTGAATGCCACTACGATCAGTTGTTCGTGGGGCGGAGCGACTTCCGGATCGAAGAATTAGCCGCAGCAAGGGTATTGGCCAACATGCGGGGTTAATTTCAAGGTGCCGCTGGGCAAGGCAGCGGCTCGTTCAACGACAGCTTATGGGAGGTCGTCGGCTCGTGCCTCGCGGATTTCGCGGTGCATGCGCCACATACCGCACCAATGCTGAATACGGCCGCAGAGATGGCCAACCTTCTCGTAAAATGCTCTAATGAGCTTACACTCATCGCCATCCTGTTGGCGCGCATCAGGCGCGCGAGAAGCGCGCTAAGCTCGGAGCGAGGTCGGTGCACTACGTGGAATCCGCGCTTGTGCGGCAGAAGAGCCGGATTGTGTCTGTCGACGCACTGCGCGGCTTTGCCATGTTCTGGATTGTTGGCGGCGAAGGCGCAATTGTCTCACTTGATGAACTCTCGCGCGACAAAGGGCCGCTGCTGCGCGCGATCGGCGACCTCGTGGGCCTCCAGTTCACGCACGTCGAGTGGGAAGGCCTTCGCTTTTACGACGTCATTTTTCCGCTCTTCATCTTCATCACCGGTGTGTCGGTTGCGCTGTCGCTGCCAGGCCTCGTTGAACGCGAGGGTAGGACCAAAGCTCACATCAGGGTGCTCCGTCGAGCCCTTCTGCTATTCGGCTTGGGCCTAGTGGCCTACGGCGGTGTCAGCCACAATTGGCCCGATATACGGCTCCTCGGCGTCCTGCAGCGTATTGCGCTGTGCTATCTGTGCACGTCGTTGCTCTTCCTGAACGTCGGGTGGCGCGGATTGGTCGCGGCGCTGCTGGTGCTGCTTGCGGGGTACTGGGCGCTGATGACGTTCATACCGATTCCCGGTACTGGCGCCGGCTCGTTCGCCATGGACGCCAACCTGGCGAATTGGCTCGACGCTCACTACCTGCCCGGTCGGCTATTTGACGATACCCGCGATCCGGAAGGGATGTTGAGCACGCTGCCGGCGATCGGAACTTGCCTCTTCGGCGTATTCGCCGGTATGCTGCTGAGAGACATCCGTGTCCCGGGACCGCAGAAAACCGTTTGGCTGATTGGCGCCGGCATCATCCTGGTTGCGGTCGGGTATTTGTGGGCTTTGCAGTTCCCGATTATCAAGGCAATCTGGACCTCGTCGTTCGTCTTGGTCACGGCTGGTTACAGCACCATTCTGCTGGGTGTAGCGCATCAGATCATCGACATATGGGAATTCAAGCGGTGGCCGATGATCTTCGTCTGGATCGGCGCGAATGCCATCACTTTGTATTGCATCAACATCGTGCTGGGATTTGAACCACTCGCGTGGCGGTTCGTGGGCGGAGACATCGAAGACTTTTTCGACTGGGCGGTTACGCCCGGCGCCGGGGGTTTTGTCGCCCATGCGGTGGGTCTGGGACTCGCTATCACTCTCGCGGAGTTCCTTTATCGCCGCAAGATATTCGTCCGCGTCTGATGCTGAGAATGAGATGCGCCCCCCTCAATCCTTCGCACCAGGAGCGAAGTAGTGGTCCGCATGGTGGAATTCGCCGCTGTGATCAACGTCATGAACCAGCCGTTACTCGTTCGTCGAAATGCGACAGGGAATAGCCAAACAAGGGCCGGTTCATGGCCACCAGCTTCCGATTTTCGGTTTCCCATCCAAATCCAATGCATCCTTGCGATTTTCGGAGGTCAACTTTGGCTGCTCAATCATCGCCCTCCCCGACCGCGGGCACATGCGGCTCTTCGGGATGCAGAAAGAGAAAATGAACCGTCTGATGAAGAGCGCCATTGACGCCGAAAAGCAAGCTTTGGTTTGCAGGTTTCTTGATCCAGATCGAACGATATGCCGGCCGTATGTCGTTTCTGCCGATTCTCCGTGTCGTGCGAAAGATGCAAACTAACGCTTTCGCGTGGCAGCGCCGGAAGGGCCGAGTTCCTGGATGGCGACATCGTTCGCTACCGAGATCCGGGACGTGGGCGGATGCGAGGGGCTGTGGGCCATCCCCGATTGTGACGTGGAGAGCTTAGGGCAGGCGTACGCGCCGTAGCCCGTCAATTTTGCGCTTTTTTTGGAGGCTTGCGATTCGGGCGAGGGGGAGCGCGCACGGCGGAAGCCTGCGCCGGCGGGAGTCGCGTTCTCAACGCTCGCATATTGGCACGTTGATTGCTTAGTTGCAAATTCTCGAACCGTGGATTGGAGCCCAAAAACCATGTCGATCGTAGAGATTTCTGCGACTTCGGTTCCAGCGCCCGCGGGGCGATCAGCGCTGTGGAAGTCGTTGTTCGTGCAGGTGCTGGCGGCACTTCTCTTCGGCATAGTGCTTGGCGTTGCAAGTCCCGGTTTCGCCATCGAACTCAAGATCCTGAGCGACGCGTTCCTCAAGCTGATCGGGATGGTCGTCGCCCCGATCGTCTTCTGCGTTGTCGTGCACGGCATCGCAGGGGCGGGCGATCTCAAGAAGGTCGGCCGTGTAGGTGTCAAGGCGCTGATCTATTTCGAGCTCATGACAACCGTTGCGTTGGCGCTCGGCATCGTGCTGGCTTTCGCGTTCGGGCCCGGACGCGGCATGAATATCGACACCTCGACGCTCGACGCCAGTGCGCTCTATACCCACGTAGAGAACGCCCGCCGGCTCCAGGGTGCCGGCATCGGCAGCTTCATAATGAATATCATTCCGACTACCTCGATTGATGCGCTCGCCCGCAACGACGTACTCCAGGTGCTATTCTTCGCTGTGATCTTCGGTATCTCGCTGGCGCTGGTGGGCGGCGAGAGGGGCGAAAAGGTGACCACGCTGATCGACGCGGTCTCCGCGATTTTGTTCCGAGCCATGGGTCTGATCGTGCGGGTGGCGCCGCTCGGTGTATTTGGGGCGGTTGCCTATACGGTTGGCAAATACGGGGTCGGGTCCCTTGAGCAGCTCGTCTCGCTGGTGGTGCTCTACTATTTGGCACTCTCGTCGTTCGTCGTGGTGGTGCTCGGGTTCGTGATGTGGTTGGTCGGCCTGAACATCTTCAAGTTCCTGTCTTACATGCGTGAAGAACTCACGATTGTGCTGGCGACCGCATCCTCCGATGCGGTGCTGCCGCAGATCATGAACAAGCTCGAGCGGCTGGGCGTGAAGAAATCTGTGGTCGGCCTGGTAGTGCCGACCGGATACTCGTTTAACCTCGATGCGTTCTCGATCTACCTGACGCTGGCACTGGTGTTCATCGCCCAAGCCACCAATACGCCGCTCTCGCTGGGCGACCTGCTTCTGGTGCTCGGCGTCTCACTCGTTACGTCCAAGGGCGCTCATGGGGTGCCGGGCTCGGCGATCGTGATTCTCGCGGCGACGCTCAATGCAGTGCCGACCATTCCCGCGATCGGTCTAGTGCTGGTGCTGTCCGTGGACTGGTTCATCGGGATGGCGCGCGCACTCGGCAATCTGATCGGCAACTGTATCGCAACCGTGGTGATCGCGGCGTGGGAGGGTGATCTTGACCACGCCACTGCGACCCGCGTGCTCGAGGGCAATGAGCTCGTCGACGTCGCCAGAGGATAATCTGAGCATCCAACAGGAAGACTAATCCCTCACGAACGACGGGATTCATCGACTGTTGGGTCACGACAGCAGCACTCCTATGCCCTGAGGGGATCTCGGGTGGCCTCGATCAACCTAGTTCTCCTGTGCCGCTGGTGGCGCTGGAACCAGCGCGGTTGCCGTCCTCACTTCGTGCAGGTCAATTGGGATGAGCGCGGACGCGACCCAGTTCCTTGGGAACTTCGGCCGCGAACGCGACCATCCGCAAGACGGTAGTGATTAGCGTCATTCATTTGCCCCGGGACCTAAATCCACCTTTCGGTCTGCCCGGTACCACGTCGCATGCTCAGGACGGCGTCTTCAGAAACTCCAGCACGAGACTATTGAATTTGTCTGCATGCTCGAGGAACGGATAATGCCCCGCCTTGTCGAACACAATCTTGCGAGAGTTCTTGATAGCAGCGTTCAACTTGTCGGCAGTCGCAAGCGATGACAGCGGGTCGTTGGCGCCCCAGACAAGAAGGGTAGGCACAGCGATGCCGCGTACCTCCGCCTGGGTCACACCGCCAAGGCCGCGCTCGGCAGCCCATTGGGCACTCTCAGCGGTGTAGCCTGAGCGCAGTCGCAGGATGAGATTGTGCTCCACCAGCTCCTCAGTCACGAACTTGTGGTCGTAGTAAAGCTTCTCTAGGTACTCGCGGCTTTCCTCGAGCGTCCCGGCATTGGCAATCTGCCGAGCATGCCAATCGGGCGCGCCGCGCGGCGGATCGGTCGGAGAGCGGAAGCCGCCACCGTCGACCAACACCAGCCGCTGCACCATGTCGGGGTGATGCACTGCCAAGTCGAGCGCGACAGCGGCGCCGAGCGATTGGCCTATGAAGGTGGCGCGCGGAACCCCGATCGTCTTCATGAAACCGACGACGAAGCCCGCGAATACCCCGCTATGGTAGGTCGTCATCGGCTTGTCGGACTCGCCAAAGCCAATGTGGTCGGGTGCAATGACGCGAAATTCCTTGGACAGAGCTTCGATCTGCGGCATCCAGCGCGCGCCTTCGCCGCCTGAGCCGTGCAGCAGGATGACCGGTTCGCCTCGGCCGGCCTCAAGATAGTGAATTTTGTAGCTGAAAACGATCGCATCCTTGGCCACCGGTTGGAAGCGCTCTTGCGCGCCGGCGTTGGCAACTAATAGAAAAAGGGAAGCAATCAGAGCGGGGATTCGCATCATGTCCTATCCTCTCGTGTTTGAGTGAGCCGACCTCGACCGAATTGATGCAAACTTGGCAGTCCCTGTTCTGATCCCTGCGAGCGGTACCGGGAAGGCGCGGTACCAGACGCCAATGCGGCGGCGGCTCAACTCTTTGCGTCACTATAACATGATATATTCCGCCGAGGACTCTCACGCTTGCCACAATGCCCTTTGTCGGGCAGCGATTGCATCAGACGCGGCGCCGAAGGCATCATGTCCGCGGCGGTAAAATCGCAACGACTTCAATTTCGAGCAGGTAACGGGGACCCGCGGGGCGACGACCTGTTGTGCTCGCTGGCAGGGCAGTCTCCTCCAGTCCGGGTACCCCGCATCGTCCAGTGCGCGAGCATCGCCGGCCGGCATCGCGGCTGCTGCCACTATGGCGGCACCGATCAGGCTCCGAGAAAACATAGCATCCCCCTGCGGTTCTTACCGCGGTTCGCGTGGTTCGCAGGTATGCGCTGGCCGCACTCGATCTCCGTTCGCGTCAACACGATCTACCGCTTCGCTCAACTTGGCTCGGCCACACCCGATTAAAGAAAGCAAAAAACTTGCCAGGTGATCTTGCGTCCCAGTCTTAAGTTCACTCCGAGCCGATAGCTCCGGTTCCCGAGGACAGTGACGGAAGGCTTGAGCCAGTTACCAAGCGGTGGGGCCATACGTGAGGACGGCAAAGGGGGTACTGCGGATGATATCGGCAGGCTCTCCACGGCGAGTTTTATTTTTCGACCGCTGGCTCGATCCGCCCAATCAAAGCGCGAAGCCGTTATGCCTCAGCTGGGCTCTCGGAAACCCGCCAAAGGCTGAGGAAGTCATGGGGAAGACGCGCTCTACTCCGTGGGTCGTTCACCACTGCTCGTCTGAGGGGACAGCTTACGGGGTGAATGCCTTGAACGACATGTGCTTGCGAAAATAGCAACCGCCAAGTTGGGGCGGGCCGCCGCTCAAGCCGTGAGCATCAGCTTGGCCCGGAGAGACGACCGGTGGCGGTCGACCGGCGGTCGAATTCGGACGGCTCGGAAAAGCGCATGATTTCATCGGCTGAAACTCCGCAACGACTGCGGCGGCGTGTCCGCCGACCGGTTAATCAGAGGAGAGGGAAGGGGCATTGCATGGTTCCCGCGTGCGTTGCGGCCGAGCGGCAGCAAGCTTACGGCACGATCCGTTGCGAGGACTCGACATCCACTTGGGCCGGGCCGCGCCTGCCTGCAGGCGGTTTCTTGCGGAGGGGGCGGTACGCGGCCGGGCAGCGACGTGACGATGGTTGCGGTGTCGATCAAGAATCGGGAACGGCTCGTCGCAGCCATCACCGTTCGCTGGCTCCCCCTGGACCCGCTCGGCCTTGGTCGTCCCTGCGCTCCATAGCTACGAAACAGGCCAGGCCTATCTAACCCGATGACAGGCATGACCGACCGCACCTCATGCCACGTCTCCACCCACGCGAATGTGCCAACTATTTGGGATCATTCAGGACGGTCTATGAGCGGAATCGGCTTGTCCTCTTGATGCCAGCCTGTTCTGTATCCACGTCGCCTGGCGCCTCGAATCGGGTTATCTGCTATCCGTCAATCGACTATGGCCATAAGCCTCGCTTCGATCGAGTACCTTCCGCATAGGTGGCGTGGCGGTCCGTCGGTGCTTATGAGGCAGTATCCGCCATTCATGCGCCAGGGCGGCCGCGGGTTGGAGCGCCCGCTGTACGGCCCGATTTCGCCCATAAAAGCTTGGTTGGGCTTAATCTCTCGCGGCCGAGCAAACGGGTCCGGCCCGCCCAGGCCCGCATAGGAACAATGCGGAACGAGTGCTCCGGCATGATCTCCTAGCCTGGTGCGCGCCCTTTCAATGATGTCGTGCGCGCTATGCTCGATCTGCTCGATCGTGTTGCCTGGCCGGATTAGATCGGTGAAGCGATGCCAAACCTCAACGCCCCAATTGACCAATTCTTTCATATCAGGAGTGGGCTTGCCCAACACGATGCACTGAAGGCTCTGGGCCTGATAGCCAGCATATTTCGGGCTGGCTTCGCTGACGATGTAATCACCGAGCTGGAGTTCTCGATTCGAAGGAATCGGATCCTGGGTAAGCCATGAGCTGAACAGCGGACCGGACTCGAGAAGCAGAAAAGTGGGCGGCTCAGCGCCAGCCGCGTCCATGGCGTGAACCACAGAGGAGTAGTACTCGCGTTCGGTTATGCCCGGCCGCCACGCAGTCAAATGGGCCTCAAACCCGATCGACGAGATTTCGGATGATTGCTCAAGGCAACGGATTTCTTCGTCGCTTTTTACGCTTCTCAGCTCGAAAAACACGTCTGTCGCGTCGACAATCCTCAAGTTCGGCAGCCGACGCTTGATTTCCTCGAGCAGATTCCACGGCAGACCAATGTTTTCGCGTGCACGAAAGATGATGCCGACTAATCCGAGGATCCCGTTCGTCAAGCCGAGAGCGGCCAGACGATCCTCAACAATCTTTGCCAAATCGATCGTTTGGCCAACCCGCAGATCGTCGAACCATGACAGGGTGTAGAGGCTGCGCTTTCCGGTCATTTGCGTGACGAGCGTTCCAGAACCCTCGGCGGGAAACAGAGCATAGCAGGTGCCGGACAAGGGATCCGCGTAACCGCAGACGTATCTGATGTTGGCGTTCATCTCGTTCCAGCGCCCAGAATTGCCGTTGAGAAGAAGGCAGTCGATGCCCCGCTTGGCCATTTCCTGGCGAATACGAATCCAGCGGCGGTCGCGCTCATCGAACGACACCTGATTGAACTCGCGGCGATCGACCTGCCGACCCGCGATCGAACCGTAGTCTGCGAAAAGTGTCATGTCGGGCTGCCTCTCGAGACGGTGCGCGGCTCTCTCGATATCGGAGCGGACACCAATCGCCGTAAATGAAATGTTATGATTGCCTATTGGGATTTATTGTGCGCCGAAAGCCTTGCTCAAATAAGCAGCAACCTTGGCGACCTCTTTTTCGCCTATGGGCGCACCCAGAAAAACCATGTGTTTGACGATCGCATTCCACTCAGCGGGTCTGCGCCTGGAGAGCACAACTCGGTCGAGCCCATGACAAAGTTCGCCACAGCCCTTTTCGATAAGCTCGCTGCCGTCGCCGTTGGGCAATGTGACCGCCGTTTTCGACTCGCGGACGTTCACCCCGGGGCCGAAGTTCTTGCCGAGATAGTCGATCACCACGGGAACATCGTCGGGATGTATCTGGGCACCCCGCAAGATCATGTCATAGACCTGACCTCGCCAAGCGTTCTCCACCTGGCGAATGCTTTTGACGACCGCGAGACCATGGCACTGCGTACAAGCGACGGCCACTATATCGCGGCCTTCTCCGGGCGGAAGCCGATCTTGTGCAAACGAGAGCTGTCCGCAGCACAGGAAACCGAAGGCCGCTGCAGCGAGGACATTTGAGCGCATCATCAGACCTTCCGCGTGCGGACATCAGCGAGCGAATAGGCGGGATGCCAAGCGCTGGCTGCACCGATGCCATCGCGTTCGACATGGACGTCGAGAAGGTAAGGTCGGCCCTCCACCGTGGCGCGTTTGGCGCGCTTCAGAGCAGGCTTGATTTGCGACACCTCTTTGACGGTCTCAGCTTCGACGCCGTAGGCCTCCGCGGCCTTGGCGAAGTTCACGTCTGGATCTCCATTGTAACATGTCATGTCGCGGCCCTGCTTGAACTGATCGCCGCCGAAAAACGTCCAGATCCGGTTGCGCTCGGCGTTGTAGCTCCGATTGTTGTAAACGATCGTTATCACCGGAGCCTTATAGCGGGCATGGGTCCACAACGGCTGGGGTCCGCTGAACATCATGGCGCCGTCGCCGGACACCGCTACGACCGGCCGGTCCGGTTCGGCAAGCTTGACGCCGAACGCAGCGCCTGGCGCCCAGCCCAGCACATTGGGGCTTGTGGCGATGTATCGTTTTTCCGTACCGCCGAAAGTCATGAACGGCTCCATATGCTTTCCACTGTCGGCGTCGGTAACGTAAATCGTATCCCTTTCGAGGCTGGCCTCGAGCTCCAGCGCCAAGCGCTCACGCCGAATTTCGGGTCCTATCGAGGCAGTGGCTCCAATCACTTCAATCATCCTGGCGGTCTCGCGCGTGTAATCGCGGGTGCGGGCGGAACGCTGCTGCGCAATCCGGCGCAGGCGTGTTTCGGTGGCGATGCTCCTGACGGCCTCAATGAGGTCGATCGTGGCAAGCCGAACGTCCGCAACGATGCCGATATCAACGGGCGAAACACGCGCGAGGCCGGCCGGGTCCTGTCGCACCGAGATCAGCGTACCGTCGCGGACCGGCATCTCGGCGTAACGGTTGCCGATGTTGAGCTGCACATCAATATCGGCGGGATAGCGCATCCTTGGTAGGAACGGACCGAGAAAGAGAGGATGGCGCGTTGGAAACGGCTTCGACCACTCGCCCCATTCGCCCCGACCGGCGACCGGAAGACCGAGCAGTTCCGCGAGTTCGACGACTTCCCTCTCGCCCCGGCATAATGCGATCTCGTCACCGACGGTGAGAAGAGGGCTTTTCGCCTCGATGAGCATGAGGGCGATCCTTTCAACAACCGCCCTGTCGGGACGAATCCGCATCGGGACATCGAAGAGCGCCTGGTCGATGATCTCGCCCGCATCCTGCGCGCGAAGTGTGTTCTCCGGCAGCGCAAGAAAGACGGGCCCGCCAGGCGGCGTCGCCGCAAACTTAAGCGCACGCCGCGTCGTCTCAGGGATTCCTTTCGTGCTTTGCGCCGTCCATCGCCATTTGGTGATCGGCGCAAGCATGCTGTCCTGGAAATCGTAGTCTTGCACGCCGTCGCGCCCGACCACATCCTGACCGGCCGACGCGACTGCGACCAACATCGGAATATGATCCTTGACCGTGTTGACCATCTGCGTCATTGCGTTGGGAAGGCCGATCGCCGCGATAAGAACGACACCGGGTTTTCCCGAGACCCGGGCGAAACCGTCAGCCATCGAGGCAACGGCCCCTTCGTGCACGCCCTTGATAAGCTGAATCGACGGTTCGTTGACGAGCGCATCGTAAACCGGCGCGTCGCCGGTTGCCGGATTGAAGAAGACGTGTTTCACACCGGCCGCCTTGAGCTGCTGGATGAAGAGCGCACCACCCGATCCTGTTACATCGCGCCTCTGGCGGGCCGAAGCCGGGGCTGCCGGAGCAAGCGATTGCGCCATCGCTTTCGCGGAAGCTGCGCTCACGCCCATGGCTGTCAGACCTGATATGAGGTGGCGTCGAGAGATGCGCTGATCGAGATAATGCTTGACTAAATCCTTCATCGGCACGCTCCTGTCGGACCGCGTCAGTGAGAGGACGCCCTCATGCCTTGATGGCAGCCTTGACGCGTTCCGGCTTGAGCGGGAGAGCCGTTATGCGCGCGCCCGTTGCTGCGTAAACTGCATTGGCGATTGCCGCAGCCGGTGTGATATTCGGCGGCTCGCCGGCGCCCAGGCAGGGATGGTCGTTGTCGAGCGTGACGATCTCAATCGAGTCGGGCACCTCGGTGAAGCGCAGCACGGGATAGCCGCGCCAATCGGTTGACGTGACGGATCGGCCGCTGAAGGTTACCTCCTCCTTCAGGGCACGACTGATGCCCATGATGGTCCCGCCCTGGATCTGGTTTCTCAGACCGTCGGGATTGACGATCATGCCGACGTCGAAGCCGACATAGGCCCGCCGGACGTGAATGGCGCCTGTTTGCCTGTTGACGTCGACATCGACGATGGTCGTCGTATAGGCCTGTCCGAAGCCAGGCGGAGCCGTCGCCGCACGGCCAACCAGCGCGACGCCGCGGCCGGTCGCCAGATCTCCATTGCTGCCGGCCTGGCTGCCCGGCCGCCATTTCGCGATGTCGGCTGTCGCACGCAGGACTGCCTTCATGCGCTCATCCTTCAGATGGCGCAGACGGAACACGATGGGATCGATGCCCGCCTTTTCCGCCAGCATGTCCATCATCGACTCGATCGCGAAGACATTCTGTATGCCGCCGACCGACCGCATATAGACGGCGCGAACGATCTCCTCAGTGTAGTGGCTGACGACTCTGTGATTGACCAAATCGTAGATTGGCTTGTCAGCGGCGCCGCTAAGACGCGGATGATTGGGATTGGAGCCCAGCGCGCGCCACGCCAGGATGTTGCCTCGTTCGCCTGTGGAGTGACTGGCACACCAATCGTCGAATTGCCAAGCCGAGATCATCCCACTTTTGTCTAGGCCGGCCTTGACTGTAATGACCGCGCCGGGGTTCAGCGGCGACCACGTCTGTTCATCGGCCCTCTGCCACTGGACGCGCACAGGCCGGCCGACCTCTCGCGATAGCAGCGCGGCATCGGCGGCGGCGTCGTCCACGCCGAGCCGGCCGTAAGAGCCGGCCGCCTCGACCCAAATCAGACGGACCTTCCCGGGCGGCATTCCCATCATGGCCGCGACGTCCCTTCGCGTGGCATCCGGCCATTGCGTGCCCGACCATAGTGTCAGCGAGTCGCCCCTGAAGTCGGCAACCGCGCAGGAGGGTCCCATCATGGCGTGACAGTTCACTGGAAGGCGGAACGTGGCTTCGATGACCGATTCTCCTGCGGCGAGGCCCCTTGCGATGTCTCCGCTTTCACCCTCGGATACCTCCCTGACGATCTTGCCGTTGCGGATGACATCGTAAATGTCGTCGAGCGGAGTCCCGTCCGGGGTCGACCAGGCAACCTTGATGCGGCCGCGCGCCGCCAGCGCCGCCTGCTCGGTCTCGGCGACAATGCCAACGAAATTCCTGATGGCGACGACCTTGATCAGTCCCGCTACAGGCTCGCGGGGCTGCTCGACCGAGATAAGCCTGGTGCCGACGGCCGGCGGCAGTACGACCACGCCGTGAACCATCCCATCCACCTTGACGTCGTGCACAAATTTGAAGTCGCCGCGCACCTTGGCAGGAATATCGACACGCCGAACGGGCTCGCCGATTATCTTGAAGTCGCCGCGTGCCTTCAGCGGCGCCTCACCGATGATATCGGTGAACTGAGCCTCGCCCTTGATCATTAACTGGCGCACGAGCCTCCGGCCGCCGATCAACTGGCCGTAAGTCATTTTCTTGTCTGGCTGACCTTTGGCGAAAGCTGCACCGTCGGCAGTCGAAAGCTGGTCGCGCGGGATCCCGAGTTTCTCGGCCGCAAGGTCGAGCAGCACGCCGCGCGCTTCGGCAGCTGCCTGGCGCATCGGCTTGAGGTTGAGCATAACGCTGTTGCTCGCTGTCGATTTCCCCTGTTCGGGGGTCAGCGCGGTATCGCCCATGACAACCGACACGGTCTGCACCGGCACGTCGAGTTCCTCGGCGATCGCCTGGCAATAAACGGTCTGCGTGCCGGTCCCTATGTCGATGCGGCCGGTGAACGCCGTCACTGTACCGTCCTCGGCTATATCGATCCAGGAATCGAGCTGGTTGGCCGGAACCGGCGCAAATTCGGCCGCGACAGCAACGTCCATCCGAAAGCTGAGGGTGACCACAAGTGATCCGCCCAATGTCAGGAAGGTACGGCGGTCAAGGTCGGGCACACTCATCGATGGCTTCGCGTCGTGAAACATGAGGCCTACCCCCTCTTTCGCATGTCTTCGGCGGCCTTCTCGACTGCAGCCATCACGCGCATATGCGTGCCGCACCGGCAGATATGGCCATCGAGCGCCTCGCGGATCTGTTGATTGCTGGGACTTGCATTCTTGTGCAGAAGGCTGACCGCCTGGATCATCATGCCGCTCTGGCAATAGCCGCACTGGGGCACCTGCAGATCAATCCACGCCTGCTGAATCGGATGCAGCGGCGGCACCGCGCTGGCATCGGACCTGGAGCCGTTCGTCTTCGACCACAGCGCGGGAAGCCCTTCTAAAGTAATGAGCGATTTGCCCTGCGCCATCGATACGGGCGTCACGCACGCTCTGGTCTCCTGCATGTCCATAAGCACCGAACAGACGCCGCACTGGGCGAGCCCGCAGCCAAACTTAGCCGCCGTCAATCCGAGCTCGTTGCGCAAGACATAAAGAAGGGGCGTGTCCGGGTCCGCCGACACTGCATGCCGCTTGTCATTAACTGTGATGGTCAAGTTGCTCACGCGATTTCTCCCTTATGGCACGACAACAAGCGCGCGCCGCTTCCCTCGTCGCAAGGGCGCGACTGTCTGCGATCAACGCCATCACGCTGAGCGCGTGACGTCATTCGCCATGCGTGGGCCGAACGTCGGACCCTCTGGCTCAGTCTTCGGCGGAGGCACCGCCCGCCCTGGTGCCGGCTCGCTGCTGGCCTGGGCATTTCGAACTAAACCGGGATTTGCCAATTCGATGGTCTGCGGTCAGGTTCGTCGTCGGCCGGAATCAGGGCTTTGGCTGCCACCCGCTCCGTTGGAGTTCGGCATCGGTCTCGCGCACGATAGAATAGTCGTAGATCCTCTCCATCGGCGGAATTTTATCCGCCGCAAGGCCGATGATCGACGCGCGCACCTTGAGGTCGACGGCTCGCACGTCTTCGGGAACGGTGCCGTCCGGAGTGAGCACCGATCTCACCTTGTCGTAGTCGATGGCGAGCTGATCGGTATTGGACTGAGTATCGTACTTCGACATTATCGCAATCGTTTGTCGAGGATTCGCCTTCATGTAGCTAGCCCCCTTCAACGTTGCGCGCAGGAATTTGGCCAGTCGATCGCGACGCGAGTTCAAGAACCGGTCAGTGACCGCGATGCCGCTGTAGGGCATCGGCAGATCCTTGAAGAAGCTGTAGACGAGGTTACCCTTGTCGAGATCGCCTGCAGCGCGCGCGATCTCAACGAAAACACCTGCCGCGACGACAGCCGGAAGCGAGGCTGATTTCAGCACGAGCAGACAAGTAGCAGCTTGGCCTAACGCCGTAAAGTTTACATAGTCAATAGGAAGGCCTGCCTTGAGCAATGCCATCTTGACGGCGATTTCGTTGGTGTCGCCACGGCTGATAATGCCTATCTGCTTGCCTTTAAGATCCTGAATTGTCTTTATGTCCCTTGACGTCGACCACAGCTCATCCGTTGAGTGTGTCGCAAGCGTGTAAACTATCTTGAGAGGGGAGCCGCGCAGAATTGGCGTGAGCGCAACAGGACCCGACGTATTGATGTCGATATCGCCGGCTATCTGCGCGGGGGTGGCAACGCCGCCGCCCGCGATAGTGATGTCAAGCTCCAGCCCTTCCTCGGCGTAGTAACCTTTTTCGATGGCTATGAGGTACGGCGCATAAAGCGAACTTGCCTTCGTGGCCATGGCGACCCGGAGCTTTTCCAGCGCCGTGGCTGGAGCGGGTGCAAGCGCAAGCAGCGAGGCCGACAGGACGCCAGCAGCCAATCCGCGCGCGAGCCACGAGCCTGCTGAATGACGTTTCATCACGTCTTCGGGCCTCTTCCTGTTTGCAACGTCGATCACGCTGAGGTTTAAAAAACCGCTTCTGCTCATTGAATTCCAAAAGCCTATCCTGTATAAAAACATTGAGAAATGGGAGTGTCAATTCAGGTTGTTGGAATGCGCGACAGCAAAGATCGCGCCCGGCCGCCTGGTCCGCGACCGCCGCCCGGCCCGCTGCCGTGCCCGAGGTGATGGTGCACCAATCGGCATGATGTCAGAAACTGGTAGCGGATGATTTGTCATTTCCGTGAGAACGCTATGAACAGCATCTCCCTGCACAACCACCCCGAAAGCACAGCGCGCGACACTGACGCCGACAATGTTTTCGGCTTGGAGGGCGTCGATCACGTGGCCCTTCCCACCCGCAATATCGTGCTCATGGAGCGGTTCACTCGCGAGGTGCTAGGTGGCAAACCCTACTATTACGCGGGGTTTGATGACATCGACCGGCAGATGGGCCGCAGGCCTCACATCTTCGTCCGGGTCGGCACGGTTCTGTTCCAATTCACCGAGGAGCCTGACGCGGTCCTCAACACTAAAAGCGATCCTCACATCTCTCCCCACACCGCTTTCCGCGTCAACGCCGCCGCCTTCGACGCCAATATCGAGCGCCTGCGCAAGCTTGGCATTCCCGTCGCGGGACCTTTCCGCCATCGCGACATCTCATGTGTCTCCGTCTATTTTCAGAGCCCCGAAGGCCACAAGCTGGAACTCGTCACCTACGAGCCCTATCCCCATGACAGGGCCAAGGTCATCGGCGAAAAGGGCGTCCGCGTGGAGTGGCCAAACCTCGCTCATGAGTGGCCCAACATGGCTCAATAGAGTTGCGGGGCGGCCAATCGCGGGATGGTAAGGATACGCAGGTTTGGGTCCGTCCAAATCCCTTCCGATGCGTAGCGTTGCGCCCTCGGTGGCACTGACGGTATTCGACGAGGTCGTTCTCGGCTATTCAAAGAGAGAAGCGGTCGCCGGAGCGTCCCGCGCCGTCGGGCTCGATTGGTCGAAAGCCAGCAGTGACTCAACGTCGGCGCTGTGACAGATGCGGACGCCGTTGTCCTTGCAACGGGGAAATTTAAGGGTGCGTCATTGCAATTGGAGGGAGAGCGCCTTCGCGCGTTCAGAGTGGCCTCGACGTCCTGGCTGACGTCAAAGCGAGACGCGTCAGCCGAACTCCACGGCAAGGTCAGCGTAATCGGGCGGCGGGCATACCGCGGCGAACGTTGCCTATACCGTGCGGAGGCGGGTGGCGAGGCGGTCGTCTACTACCATCGGTCCCGCGAAGACATGCCCGTACGGCCGGCGCTGCGCGACGCGCATCTCACCTTACAAGCTGCTGAAGCAATCGCCTACCTGTTCATTGCCACTCCGGTGCGCTTAGTCGGCGCGGATGGCATCGTCGCCGCGGTTACCTTCCATCACGCGGCCGACATCGAGGCCGTTCGGAATTTACCGTTCGTTGTGAACGTGCGATCGTTGCGATCGGCGAGGTCGCCGATCTGTCGTATCTCCCGACGTCGATAAGGCGGACCAATGACGGTCACATCGCGAGTGACCAGGCGACATTCGAGAAGAGTCACCGATTCGCAGTAGGGGAAATGACGGGAATGATGGTCACGATGAACGCGCCGCGGGCGGGGCTTCGCTTGCGCCGACGCCGTGGACGGCGCTTTGCGGTCCGCCCTCGCGCCACAGGTCATGAGATGACCCGATGACAAGGGTGCTTGATCCCGAGGAACTGCCCTCCTTGATGCTGCCGGGCACGCCGGCAGGCCGTTTCTGGTACAGGGGCCGCACACCAATCACGCGCATCCTTGCGACAATCATTTTTTTGGCGGTGTGGGAAGCGGCGGTGCGGCGCGGCTGGGTCGATCCTCTGTTCCTCGCGAGCCCGACCCAGGTTCTGGCCCGTCTGATCGAAGTCTTCCGCAACGGCACCATATGGCCCCATCTGGCGGCCAGTGGCCGCATGGCGGCGTTGGGCTTTCTTCTCTCGGTCGTTGCCGGCGTGCCGATTGGTATCGTCATGGGGCGTTCGACGTTCGTCCGCGATACGCTCGAACCGTTTATCATGGCCCAGGCATCCATTCCGACGGTCGCACTCTTGCCGCTCCTGATCATATGGCTCGGAATCGGCAGCACCGCGCAGGTTATGCTCGTGTTCATCGGAACGGTCTTCGGCATGATCGTAAGCACCGAGGCGGGCGTCCGCAACATC
This sequence comes from Xanthobacteraceae bacterium, assembly GCA_030037185.1. The sequence goes on from JASHRR010001278.1 coordinate 42,744, forward strand.
GATCAGCGACTGATCGAGACCTCGCGGTCTTTCACTGCGACGGAGTGGAGGATTTTGAAGGACGTCGTTGTGCCCGCGGCGTTGCCTTATATCGTCGCCGGCATGAGGCTTTCGGTTTCACGCGTCCTGATCATGGTCGTCGTCGCCGAGCTTTATGCATCGCAAGCCGGGATAGGCTACATGATATTCCAGGCGGGCGCCTCCTACGATACGCCGACAATCTTCGTAGGCGTGGTGATTCTCGCGGTGGCCGGAATTCTCTTGAACTCCGCGTTGCGATTCGCAGAACAGCGCCTCGCGCCATGGACGAGGTCGTCGACATGATCGAGGTGCGAGGCGTCAGCCATGGATTTCCAAAATCCTCGGGTCCGGGCGTTTTTCGCGCTCTCCACAACGTATCGTTCACACTGAAGCTCGGCACGATCACATCCCTTGTGGGGCCGAGCGGATGTGGAAAGACGACGCTGCTTCGGATCATCGACGGCTTGGTGAGGCCGCTCGAAGGCGCAGTCTACATCAATAGCGTTAAAGTCCAGAAGCCCCAGAAGGACCGGACGATGGTCTTTCAGGAGTTCAATCTTCTGCCTTGGCGCACGGCACGGCGGAACATCGAGTTCGCATGCGAGCTGCACGGCCTTCCGCGGGCGGAGTGCCAGAAACGCGCGGCCTCCGCATTGCGTCGAGTGAATCTCGCGCGCTTTGGCGATTATTATCCCCATCAGATGTCTGGGGGCATGAAGCAGCGGGTAGGCCTTGCCCGCGCTCTGTGCACCGATCCGAGTATTCTGCTGATGGACGAACCTTTTGGCGCGCTCGATCCTCAGATCCGCGAAGTCATGCAGATCGAACTGCTGAAGCTTCTCGAATCCGAGAAAAAGACCATCGTTCTCGTCACCCATAGCATCGACGAAGCAATCTTCCTTTCCGATGCCGTAATCATTTTCTCGGCGAACCCGGGCCAGGTGCTGTCTAGCATCGACATCGATCTTCCGAGGCCACGCTGGTCAAACGACGAGGCCGTCAAGGCCAGCCCGCAGTTCATCCGGTACCGCAAGGACATCTGGCATACGCTGAAAGACCAAATCCAGCTTGCTGAAGAGGCCTAGCCTGGGTATCGCTTGCAAATTTGGGTATCGCGGCCAACTCAGCGGCGTTTTGGTGGCTCGAGGCGCAGTGAGCTTCTCGATCTTAAGGAGGTCAGCCATGCCTCGTTGCCTAAGCTTGATTGCTGCGATGGCTTTGATCGCGGCGCCGGTGGTGCTGGTTTCGGGAGCCGCTGCCTTCGATGAATCGAAATATCCCGATTGGTCGGGCAATGGAGAAAGCCGGCCAATCCGCCGGGATCGGTGGGCAACCCGTGGGATCAAACAAAACCGAGCGGCCGTGCTCAGGGCGCGCCGCTCAGGCCAGAGTACCAGACGATTTTCGAAGAAAGTTTGGCGGACCAGCAGAATGGCCGCCAGGGGGAAAACACGAGAATTGCTTGCATTCCCCCCGGCATGCCACCTGTCATGACGGTCGTGTTTCCGATGGAAGTCATCGTGCTCCCGGCGGTCACCTACATCCTCTTCGACGAGGAAGCATTCCCGCGCCGAATCTACACCGATGGAAGAGATTGGCCAAACGATGAAGAGCCAACCTTCGACGGCTATTCGATCGGCAGATGGGTCGATGAGGATGGTCGCTACGATGTGCTCGAGGTCGAGACGCGCAATTTCAAAAGGGCCGCGGCAGTTCGAGTCCAGTGGACTTCCATTGCACGCCGACAATCAGACGATCATCAAGGAACGACTTTATCTCGATAGGGACAACGGGGACGTCTTGCATGATGAGATTACCACCATCGACCACGCCTTGACGCACCTTGGACCGTCAACAAGGTGTATTTGCGCCTGCGCAATGGTCGATGGCAGCCGTACAACTGTAACGAATACAATGCTCATGTGGTGATCGGAAAGGAGGACTATTTCGTGAGCGCCGATGGCTATCTCATGCCCGTGTCAGCGCCGGCCCCGGTTACGCCTTGTTGGCGGCCTGATGCTTGTCGATCGCGGCTTGCACGGCAGCGCGCGAGGCGATGCCGGCGGTGTCGTACTTCGACTTGGCGTCGTCGTAGCTCCACCGGCGCAGCGCGTTGGCGTCGCGCTGGAACTGCGGGTGGACGAAGCGCGCCATCAGTTCGTAGCTGCGTTTGGTAGCGGCCCAGTCGGCCCAGTTGTGCGCGAGCAGCAGGATGCCGCCGAGGCCGCCGTCCGAACCCTTCCACAGGCGTTCAAAATGGCGCACGCAATCCTCGGGTGTGCCGATGCACGCAAGGCCGGTCGACACCAGATACTCGGCCGGGTCGCCCGTGACGTCGGGCGGGATGATCGGGAAGGTCGCGACCTCGGAAAAATAGCGTTTGAAGTTTTCGAGTCCGAACTTGACGTCGGCGTACGCTTGCTCGCGCGTCTCGGCGATATGCGTAAACGTGACGATGCGCCAACTGCGACGGTCCGGCGTGTTGCCGGCAGCCCGGGCGCTTTCCTCGTAGAGGCGCCAGTTGTTGGCGTGCGCCTTAAGTGCGTCGTCGGAGGTGCCGCCGATCGAGAGCATACCGATGCCGTGCCGGCCGGCCGCGAGCGCGCCGACTGGCGAGCGGTTGGCCGCGACCGCCATCTCCATCATCGGCAGCGTGTAGCTGCGGAGCTGCAGGCGCGCCTTGCGCAGGTCGAACCAGTCGGTTTTCTTGGTGACGATGCCGCCCCGCATCAGCTCGACGATGACCTCGAGCGCTTCGTCGAGCTTACGCCGCTGCTCCGCCGGGTTGAGCCCCATCTTGACAGCGTCGTAGACAAGCGAGCCGGGCCCGACGCCGAACATCGCACGTCCGCGCGTCATGTAGTCGAGCTGCATCAGGCGGCCCGCCACTGTGAAGGGGTTGTGGTAGGGCAGCGACACGACGCCGGTGCCGAGGCGGATGTGGCGCGTGCGCTCGGCCGCGGCCGCGATGAAGAGCTCCGGGCAGGCGATGATCTCGAACCCGCCCGAGTGATGCTCGCCGATCCACGCCTCGTGATAGTTGAGACGATCGAGATGGATCAACAGCTCCATGTCGCGCTCGAGGCAGAGCAGCGGGTTCTCTGAGAGCGCGTGGAAGGGCGCGAGAAAGACGCCAGTGCGCACAAACCTGTCGTTCATTTGCTGGTTCTTTTAGATGTATCCGAGTTCGCAATCCTAGCAAGCCGCCTGCATGGCGCGAAGCGGAATGCGGCGGCCTCGGTCGGGTGGCGCCGTGCGCAGAACCCCATCACCAGCCGATAGCCCGCGATCGCAATCCACGATTCGCACCAGACCAAGGAACGCAGCCGCCACTCGGCTTGGTGATGCCGGGGCACAATCAGGTGGTGCCGCTTGAGCCAGAATTCGTGGCGCCGTAGGACGGCCTGGACAAGCGACTGCGAAAGCATGGCCGCACAGGGTTGGCCAGCGGCGCACGGCGCCCGTTACGCCAGGCTCGATCCGATCTATCTCGGCGACGATCGCTATTCGCGCCAACCGATCTGCCAGGATGTGCTGGCGGCCGCGGGCTATTTCCCGTTCCCCTGCAAGCCATCCTCGCATGACATCGAGGAGTTGACGGCCGTGCGGGCCTGCAGCCGTGACGGCGGAAAAAGATAGCCCGTCATCACGCTCAACGATGGTAGAGCTTGCTCGGTCACCGAAGAAATGGTTGAGCGTGAAGCTGAGAACATCACGATAGAACTCTGCTGTCGCGAAGACATCGTCCAAACAGGGGATCACGCGCTTCAGCATGCATTCACCGGACGCCTGTTCACGCATGGACAAACGGCTTTCGTGATGATACGAAAAGTATCACTGTTGATACGATATGGCAAGGCATGATAACAAGCGTCCAAATTAGAGCCGGAAGGGCGCTTCTTGGCTGGGATCAGGCCACGCTGGCCGAGGTCGCGGGCGTTTCAATCATCACGGTCAAGCGACTCGAAGCAGCAGGCGAGGATATCCATTCCCACTTCACCACTGTCATGAAGGTGAAGTCGGCATTCGAGAACGCAGGCGTGTTATTCCTGGGGAAGGAGAGTGGCCTTGGATATGGCGTGCGCCTACGCGACCTCACAAGCCGGCGCAGGCGCAAGCCGTCCGGTAAATCTTGCAAGTGAGTTTTGATCCAAGAGTAACCAGCAGACCAGGGTGTCGACTCCCGTCGCCCCGGTCGGACGAAAGAATCGGCGCGCCAGCCACTAGCGGCTATTGGGAATCAGCGGTCCTGCCGGCGCAACAAGACATCGTCGCTAGCATGCCAAAAGCATCCGCAGCCTCGTCCTTTGACGCGGGCTCGCCGGCTCTGCTTTCGGACAGACCACACTTGGCGGTGGACGTCGTCATCGCCGAATGATGACCCAGAGCCGGTCTTCGCCGAGGCGAATCGACGCAGGCGACCGGAACCCGCCGCTTCGTGCAACTCGCCGCTCTCTATAAACCGCGTGACATCAGCTTCGCCTACGTTTCTTTGAAGGTCAGCGACTACTGGCACCTTGCTCTAATGGGACCTCCGTTGCATCGTGTCCTCGGGTGCCATTGTATTTTGAAGCAAAATAATTACAGCTTCTTGTTGGCTTCAATGCGATCCTTCGTAACAAGAACGCAGGAGATGTCTGGAATGAATACCAGGTCAGTGGCTTCTTCGGCACTCACTGTTGCAGCTTGCACCTTGTGTACGGTTCTTGTGATGGGCCCGACCTTCGTCTCTGGCGCTTCGATGATGCCAACGCTTCACGACAAGGATGTCTTGATCACCTCGCCGCTAGCGAAGCGATTGTTCGAACCGACTCGTGGCGACATCGTCACCATTTGCTTGTCGGCAAGTCCTCTGTGTGGGTTTGCTTTTTCAGGGGATACACAATACGTGAAGAGGATCGTTGCAGTACCTGGCGACGTGGTGCGCTACAGCAACTGTAGTATTTTTGTGACCACTAGGAGTGGTCAAAAAGTCAAAGACACAGAGCCGACGATGGCGTGTCATGACTGGGGTGACTTTAAACAGATTGTACTCCCCGACGGGATGTATTTTGTCGCCGGTGATAATCGTGGCAATAGTCTCGATTCAAGAACTTTCGGCCCGGTCAGCAAATCGCAAATCCACGCCAAAGTGTTAGCACAAATGCGCTTAACCCCATAAGCCGAGCCGTCTGTCAAAATGGCACTATTACCGGAAGTGATCGAGGCGGGGCGGAAGGTCGGCGCCGGAAGTGGTCCACTGGGAGTGAGCGGACGCAACAGCACACCGCCGTTGCCTTTATTGGCAGCAGCGAAAGAGTTGTCGGTATCACACCTCTATCGGTCGTCCCCACCAGCGGGTGAGGAGCTAGGGGCGCAAGCGGCCAAACGCCGGCCCAATCGGGAGCCTGGGCGAAAGCAAATACCTGCCTGCTGACGGCCGTTCCGCTGACACGTAGTCGTGCAGTCGCCTGCCAGCTTATGACGAAGAAACGACGGCTGCTTGATGATGTCGATAGTGCCAGGCATCGGGGCGCGGCCTGAGCCTGCGGCGCAGCAACCCGAGTTGCCTTGCCCCGGCAGCAGCGATGAAGGAAATAGCGGTGCGCAGAGAAACGATGAGACCGCATCACCGTCCACGGAGCGACCGCACCGTGCCGACGGGGGTATCTCGCAAACTCGCTGTGAAAGCGATCAGTCGGTTTGACTCACGTTACAAGGGTTGCTTTTGCCATACTCGGCTGCGTCGGCGAACTTCGCAAGAAGGTTGGCGGGCGACGGCGCGGGGGCGCCGGCCAAGCGCGAAAGCGGTGCCAAACCCGCCAGCTCACAGGTGGTGGAGGAAACCGAACGTGCGGCAGTGTCAAAACGGAAGATGCGACATTGCGCGGTCTACCGTGTCCCGAGGGACCCTTTCTACGAGGAAGCGATGGACACGGCGTCCGTGGCTGCAGCTGGCCGCAATGCGGCCCGCAAAAGCACAACAGCGGCATAGAGAACGACGGCAACCACACCCCATCGCAGATAGACCAGCGGCATGCTGGTAACGGCGTAGGCCGCGATCAGCACGGCTGGGATGCCGCCGAGAGCGATTCCCAATACGACCCGCATGTCGATGCGATCGGCGTTCATGAACTGGATGCCGCTGACCGGCATGAGGAAGGCACACGCGCCCATCATAATGGGAAAGGCCGCTTTCGGATCGAGGCCCATCAGGCTTAGCATGATGAGTGATGGCGCGTAGAGGCCGATGCCGAACGTCATGAGCGCGCCGAGCACGACGTGCGCAGCCACCGCGACGGCGATCCATGATGGGGCCAGCGACAATGCGCTTCCGCCCCCCGGCATGAGGTTGAGATTCTGCAGCGCATAAAGGCCGGACGCGATGACAAGAGCCACGCCGACAACGCCTTGCACGATCTGGATTGGCAGGCGAATAACGGCGGCGGATCCGAAGACGGCACCGATAGTGGCCGCCACGATACAGGCCGCCAGCAGAAAGGGGTCGACGCTGACGAGCTTGATGAAAGTCAGCGCCTCGACAATCGTCGGAATACAGTGGCCGGCGTTGAGCGTGCCCGGGATAAAGCTGTCGGGCACCATCTTGCGCAGCTTCAGATACGCGGTCGTGGGTGCAAATGAGCCGATGCCGAGCGTGTCGAAGAAATTGGTGACCGCACCGAGGCCAATCGATTCGAGATTAAGACTCAACTGCCCCTTTGCACGCGCCGCACCCAACATCGCAAAGAGGTAAACGGCGCTCAAGAGCCATAGCAGCGTCAAAAGCACATTGACGATCATAAGAGTCCCCACTTCATGTCACCTGAAAGCCCCGGGCGAACTGATCTTCGTCGTCGATCCAGATCTGATTGAAACCCGTCACGATCGCGCTACCTTCGATCGACGGCACGATCGCGGTGCGATCGCCGATCCGCGTTTTTTCCTCGATGCGGCCGATGAAGCGGCTGCCGACATAACTCTCGTGAACGAATACGTCGCCTAGTCTCAGCCGCCCCTTGGCGTGGAGATGCGCCAGCCGCGCAGAGGTCCCGGTGCCGCAGGGACTGCGGTCGACGGCACGCGATCCGTAGAAGACCGCGTTGCGGCCATGCGCCCCGGTCGCTCTGGGTTTGTCCGTCCACATCACGTGACTTACACCGCGGATTGTCGGATTGTGCGGATGTACGGGCTCGCTCTTCTCGCGCACGAGCTGCCGCACAACCGGCGAGAACTCGAGGATGCGAGATAAGCCAAACTCGTCGAGGCCGCGATAGGCGCGCTGCGGCTCGACAATCGCGTAGTAGTTTCCGCCATAAGCGATGTCGACGACGAGCGGACCGAGGCCCGGAACATCGATCGCCACATCTTCGGCCGCCAGATAGCTCGCGACATTCTTGATCCGCACCGAGCGCACGCGATGACCCTCGACTGCGTAAGCCACCTCGATGAGTCCTGCCGGTACGTCCGCCTTGAAGCGACCGGGCGTGCGCGGATGGATCAATCCGTTCTCAAGTCCGAAGGTTGCGATTCCCATCGCACCATGGCCGCACATCGGCAGGCAGCCGCTCGTTTCGATGAAAAGGATCCCGATGTCGGCATCCTTGCTCGCCGGCGGACAGAGGAAACCGCCGCTCATCATGTCGTGCCCCCGCGGCTCGAACATCAGTCCCGTCCGTATCCAGTCGAAGCGGGCGAGGAAATCCTGCCGGCGCTCGCTCATGGTTCGTCCACGGAGCGTGGGCGCGCCGCCCGTCACCAGCCGCACCGGATTGCCGGCCGTGTGGCCGTCGATACAAAAGAAGGTATGCCGCATCACACGGCCGCTTTAGCGCCGGGCCGGCTTGCGGCCGCACCTGCTATGACGCGCGCTTGCAGGTAGGGGATGGTGTCATCGTCCAGAATCGCGCCAAGCGCGTTTGGCGACAACACATCACATTTGGCCCTCACCATCGTCTCCAGTTCTACGGCCATCGCATCGACTGTGCCGTCACTTCCCTGAACTCTAGCAGACATCGACTCGTCACGACGAGCTTGAGGCCCTCTGCGGCGCGCCGCGTCGCCAGAAACGCCCATCCGGCCACTATCGAACGCAATGGGCGCGTTGCCTTGTCGGCCCTATGCCTCTGCGGGCGCCGACGCTGCCTTTCACGACGTCAACCACCAGATATCGCCCAGATATAATGTAATGCCGGACTGCGGTCGCCGCCAATGGTGCTTCCGACGCGCAGTGCAGACTTGGAGGCGCTGTCGCGCTGATGGTGCCAAGCACCACCCGTTAAGGCGCTGTCCGTCCCTGAACGCTCGCCCAGCCGCCGCTGTCTCCAACGCTGGTTGTTCTTCTTTGGAGACTTCCCAACAGCTTACGCCTTCAGCAGCTGATTGAGGCATTGCGCCCGTCCCCCCTGCCGCAACGGCATGTGCCAAAATTGCGTTTTTGTTTGGCCGTGTGCCGCATGGGGCGCTCAGAAAATGTCGGCCGCTGGGTCGTCAGTCAGCGATGCTCAGGCATTCGCGCCACCCAGGGCGAACGAGTTTTTAGACCGCGCGCCCGGCGAGGCGGGGATGTGCAAAACATGATCGACCACAAACTTTCGTTGACGCAAAAAGCAGCGAAGGATCGCAAGCTGGACATCGTTTGCTGCGATAACCCGACCGCCACCAAGTTCACGACCCACATCCTCGCCGTCGTGGCAGAACGCGAGGCGATCTCCGCCCGCGCCAAGGCCGCCCTTGTTGCGGCCACGGGCAACGGCAAGAAGCTCGCAACTATCGGCGCATCGCCGAAGCCAAGCAGCGCGCCACCACACGCGTGCGGAAGCTGGTCATGGCTGCCGAGGCGCTGAACCGTCGCGGCGTCCGGACCGCACAGCGGCGAGCAATGGCGAAGTGCGTCCGCCGACGTCTGGTCTATGCTGACGGGGGGGCCGGCGTGAAGCTTTTCGCGCCGACCTAGGACCCCAATCGATTCTACTCCACTACCGCCTGCATGACCGCATTCTCGAAATCGGGGTCGAGTTCGCCGCTAGAATTGGTGGTTTGCACCATGAGAATGCCAACGATTTTCTCCTTCGGGTCCACCCAAAAATGGGTGCCAAAGGCGCCGTCCCAGCCATAGCTGCCATCGGAAACGCGGTAGCCCGCAGCGACCGCATCGCTCACCACCTGCACGCTCAATCCGAAGCCAAGGCCTTTTGGCCGTCCGGGCAAGGTGTCCGTCGCATGCACGGCGCTCATCAGCTCGACCGTCTTGGGGCTGAGCAGGCGCTTGCCGTTCAATTGGCCACCATTCAGCAGCATCTGGGCGAATCGGAAGTAATCCTCAGCATCGGTCATCAGCCCTCCAGCGCCGGAGAAGTAAGTCGTATTCGCAATGCGGGTCTGCTGATCTACTTTGGTGAGGGCGCCGCCATCCCGGTGATAGGTAGAGGCGATGCGCGACAGACGCGCTTCTGGTGGATGGAAGAAGATGTCTTTCATCCCGAGCGGCTCGAAAATCTGCTGGCGCAGGAACTGGTCGAAGCTCTGGCCGGAGGCGATTTC
>JASHRR010001279.1 GCA_030037185.1 Xanthobacteraceae bacterium
TCGCCGATATCTGCCTGGCCGTTCGTTGCATCCCGGTAGGCGCGCACGGCCTCATCAGTCCGACCGAGCGCTTTCAGCGAATGGCCCAGCACGATGTGCAGGTGATTGCGCTGCGGAGTCTCCGAGAGCAGTTCGCCGAAGATCGGCACCGCGTCGTCGTGGCGTCCGAGGCCCGCGAGTATCGTGGCGCGAAGAAATCGGGCCTCGGGATCGGAAGGCGCGGTCCGCAGCCGCCGGTCGACCTGCTCCAGCGCCGCAGCATACTTCTGGCGCTCAATCAAAACGCTTACGAAATCCAGCCGTGCGTCAGCGTAACCCGGCGCGCTGTCCACCACTTCGCGGAAAAGGCGCTCGGCCCGATCGGCTGCCCCCCGCCGCTGCGCGATCCGCCCGAGCAGACGGAGCGCCTCAACATGTCTTCCCTCCCTGGCGATATACCTCGTCAAAAGGTTTTCTGCTGCCACGTGCTCGCCGTCGCAGAACCAACTACCCGCCTTGACAATGGCGGGCGGCAGCTCCTTCAGCTTCGAAAGGTGTTGCGATGCAACGCCGGCTCTCTCCGCCTGGCCGCCTGCGCTCAGCAGCCGCTCGAGCATCGCCCAACTCGACGCCAGGGCCGGATTCAGTTCGACCGCACGTTCGAATGACTCAATTGCGCGCGCTGGATCGCCCAGCGCGACATGGCAATGACCGCGTTCCTGGAAAAGCAGGCTATAGTCAGGGTGCGCCCGCTCAAGAGCGTCGAGCGTCTCCAGCGCATTCTTTGCCTGATCGAGCAGACGCTGGTTCAGCGCCGACAAGTAAAGCGCGCCCCGCCGCGACGGCGCGCGCCGCATTAGCGCGCGGACCGCCGCCAGCGCCTCGGTGTGCCGACGAGCCCAAGTCAGCTCCTGGATCCGGCGCAACTCGCCGATGTAAGCGCCGGCATCCATATCCCGGCGAAGCCCCGTCACCGTAGCTTCACTTTTGCTTCATCGATGCGCAACGGTGCTCTCCTAGCATTTTACGTCAGCCTGATTTCAAGAGGACGCCAACCGGCGGGCCTCAATCAATAATCCATGCATGATTAGCGCAAGGGGTTTGTCCAATGGCTCATGATAGGAAGAATATCGAAAATATCGACCGTCGTCAGGTTCTCGAAATGTTGGGCGCGGGCGCTGTAGCGGCCACCTACAGCTCGACTATCGCGAAGGCGCTCGCGATCCCGGCCAACAACCGCACAGGCACGATCAACGATGTCCAGCATGTCGTGATCCTGATGCAGGAAAACCGTCCGTTCGATCATCAATTTGGGACGCTGCGCGGCGTCCGCGGCTTCGCGGATCCGCGCGCGGCCAAGATCAATTTCCCCCTTCAATCCGGCGTGCTCGTCAAGGCGTCGGTGTTCCTGCAGCCCGCTGGTGCGGCCAACGTCGCCGCCGGCTTCAGCGTGCCGGCAAACTATGGCACCTTGGGCGGCCCGGCAAATGGCGTCCCCGTGGTCCCGCCGTTCCGTATCGATCCGGCGAAGATCGGCTCGGGGCTAAACAGCCTCGGCCTCACCTACTTTCCTGGAACCGACCACAGCTGGGAAGGCACCCACGAGGCGTGGGACTCCGGGCAATACGACAGGTGGCCGATCGTGAAGGGCCCGATCGCGATGTCCTACTTCACGCGCGACGACATCCCCTATCACTACGCACTGGCCGACGCCTTCACGGTGCTGGACGGTTATTACCATTCGATCATGGGCCCGACGAATCCGAACCGGTGCTACATGTGGACCGGTTGCGTCGGAAACGTCGATTATCTGGGAGCGGGGGGAACGGATGGCTTCGGATCGGGCCCGATTACCGCCAACGGCCTCAGCCCACTGGGACATTACCTGGTCTGGGAGACGTTCCCCGAGGTGCTGGACAAGGCGGGCGTAACCTGGAAAGTCTATCAGGACCTCGCAGGCGCCACCTTCGCCCCGGACTTCGGGGACGGAGGCGCCGCTGACTCTTTTTCCGGCAATTTCACAGATAATTCGCTACTGTACTTTTCCCAGTATGCAGCATCCAGCCCAGGCAGCTCGCTGTTCGACAATGCCTGCACCGGCACGGCGCTGGCGTCCAATCAGCCTGCAGCCGGCGCCCAGGCCTCGGCCTGGACCACCTGGGCCCTCGGGCTGTTCGCGCAGTTCAAGGCCGACGTGCAGAACGGTACGTTGCCACAGGTGTCGTGGATCGTCGCACCGGCCGGCTATTCGGAACACCCCGACTACCCGGTTGACTATGGCGCCTGGTACATCTCGCAGGTGCTCGACATCCTCGTGTCGACCCCCGAGGTGTTCAGCAAGACCGTGTTCATCATCAACTACGATGAAGCCGACGGCAGCTTCGACCACGTCGTTCCGCCCTCGCCGCCGGCAACCCTGCCGGCCACACCCGACATCGGCGCTTCGACGGTCGATTACCACAACGAGATCGTCACGACCTCCACGCCGAACGGCCCGATTGGACTGGGGCAACGCGTGGCGGGCCTGGTGATCTCGCCGTGGAGCAAGGGCGGCTATGTGAACTCGCAGGTCTTCGATCACACGTCGACGATCCAGTTCATCGAGAAGCGCTTCAGCGTTTTCGAGCGCAACATCTCGCCGTGGCGCCGCGCCGTCTGCGGCGACCTGACGTCGGCGTTCAATTTCAAGAACCCGAATGGGGATCGGGATGAAGATCAGGTTGAGCTTCCGTCCACCGCGGGCTTCCTGCCGTCGGTCGCCGAGCTGTCTGGCACCGGCGGGCCGGCAACAGTCGTGCCCACGATGGCCGATGTGATCATCGGCGTTCCTGCGCAGGAAAAGGGCATCCGCCCGGCGCGCGGCCTGCCCTACGAACTGAGTGTCCTCAGCACGGTCAACGCATCCGGCAGCACGGTCGAGCTCTTCTTCGTCAATAGCGGCAAGCAGGGCGCGGTGTTTCAGGTCCGCTCGGACAGCACCACCGATCCGGTCCGTAACTACACCGTTGAGGCTGGCAAGCAACTGTCGGGAACCTGGACGGTTGCCGGCGCTTACGGCCTGACCGTCTATGGCCCGAACGGCTTCACGCGCTACTTCAAGGGCAGGGTTGGCGCCGGCGCCGCGGTGCTCTCCGTCAATTCTGAATATGGAATCGACGGCGGGAGCTCGGTCTTCCTGTCTATACAGAATGGCGGCTCGCAGAAAGCCACCGTGACCGTGCTTGATGCATACTCCGGCCAGAAGATCGTCAGCGCCCTCAGCCCGGGCAGGCAAGTCGAGAGCGGACTGTCATCTGAACAGTTCTACGGTTGGTATGACGCGGTCGTCACAGTCGCGGAGGATCCGACCTTCGAGTGCCGGCTGACCGGGCACGTCGAGACTGGACGCGACAGCATGTCGGACCCGGCAATGGGCGGCCTGGTGACCCTCAAGGCCTGAAGGACAGGTCCTCGCGCAAGCTCCTAGCTTGCATGGATCGGCTGTGCCTGCGGGTATGGCCGTTCTTCTTGTGGCCCAGCACGGGCGCGATCCTCGGGATGAAAGTCCCTCGCCAAGCTGGCTGAAGATCTAATTGCGGCGACGACGACAAAGAAAGACAGTCGAGGTGCGACGAGCGCAGTCCTAGCGAACGGAGCGAGCGCACAGCGTGGGGCTGCGGGAAGGCCGTAGAACGTGTTGAGACCGTCCTATCGCCGGCCGCTCGATTCATGGCGCACCGGTGGCGCATCGGACGAAGTGCCAGCCACCGCGGCGGTTGGGGCGCTTCGACTGGGTCTTCGCTGAGTACCGGGCGGATAGGCGCTACGCGCCGGCCGCAAAGAGCCTTAAGAAATTCAGCGATACGATCCGGGCGAAGATCAAGCGAACCTGAGATAACAGCCTAGAATCATTAAATCTGGTTCGGACAATCGTGCTCATCGGCCGGGTGTTGACGGCGTGTTCCGCGGCCGCCGTTGTGACGGCAGCTTCGCCGCGCTGAGGTTTCTTCGCTCGTGGTCCAATGCGGAAGCCCTCCAATCGCATCGGTTCTATCAGGTGTGGGTTGATGGTAGGCTGTGCAGCCAGGCCAAAGCGTGGCCGCCTATTCGGAGGATTTGCCATGTCGCACCAGGACTCCAACGACACCTCGCGCGAATTCTCGCGACGGAAGCTTCTCGCCGGGGTCGCTAGCGTCGGCGCACTGGCCGTCGGCGCCGTTGCGCCGACTCGGGCGGAGATCACAAAACCGGATTTTCGTGACTTGCCGCCCTATGGCAACGGCACGCTTCCCGACGGCGTCCGGTCGCGGTTGATCCCAAACGTCAATGGTCTGACGGTGAACATTCTGGAGGCCGGCTCGCCGGGCAGGCCTCTCGTGCTCATGCT
>JASHRR010001280.1 GCA_030037185.1 Xanthobacteraceae bacterium
TGAAAATGGAATCACATCGTATTCATGCGGAGGAGAACGCAATGGGCTGCACATCGGCATTGAAGGCGGGGGTACTTGGAGCGCTGGGCGCGACGGCGCTGGCGACCGCGCTGTGCGCACAAGAGGGCGGGCCGGGAAAGCCCTGGCGGGGCGCGGGCGCCCCGCCGTGCTATGGGGCCGACGGCGGCACCATCAAATGCGTAGCGGCCCCCGGCACGGTTGCGATCCGCGCCGGCCAGCTTTTCGACAGCAAGACCGGGCAGATGACGAGCCGGCAGATTGTGCTGCTGCAAGGCGAGCGCATCAGCGAGGTCGGCCCGGAGAGCCAGATCAGAATTCCTCCCGGTGCGCAGGTGATCGATCTCAGCCAGGCAACCGTGCTGCCCGGCATGATCGATGCCCATACCCACATGTTCAACAATCCCAAGCCCGGCATGTCGCGGGAAACCTCCACTCTCATTGCCATCCACAACCTGCAGGCGGACCTCAACGCAGGGTTCACTGCCGCGCGCGACATGAGCACACACGGCAACGGATACGGCGACGTCGACATCCGCAACGCCATCAATGAAGGCCGTATCGACGGGCCGCGCTTTCGGGTCTCGGGCCGCGGTATTGTATGGGGCGCTAATCCCCCGGCCGGGCCCGCAAACCCGTTGGCCAGCAACGTGGTGCGCTCGGTCGAGGAAGCCCGCGCGGCGGTGCGCGAGCACGTGGAGCACGGCGTCGACTGGATCAAGCTGTTCCCGACCGGTGCTTATTCCTTCGCCCCCAACGGGGCGCCGCAATATGTCTTGACCTATCCGATGCCTGTTTTGCAGGCGCTGATCGACGAGGCCCATCGCCTCGGGCACAAGACCGGTTGCCACGTATACGGCGGCGAAGGGGAGAAGAACGCCATCATCGCCGGCTGCGACACCATCGAGCACGCCTTTGGGCTCGACCAGGAGCAAGCCGATATGATGGCGGCCAAGGGCCTTGCCTACGACCCTACGCTGGTGCGCTATACTGAGCCCTATATGGACGACAACGACAACAGAAACACCGGCGGCAAGTACCGCATGATTCCAATCATCGAGAAGGCCGTCACAATGGCGGGCAATACCAAAGGCCTGAGGATTATGGTCGGCAGCGGGGTCGACGGCGCAACCTTCCCGCATGGAACGCAGGGTCTTGAATTGGAGGCATTGGTCAAGCAGGCGCATATGACTCCCGTGCGGGCCATCCAATCCGCCACCATCGTCAACGCCGAGATATTGGGGTGGCAGGATGAGATCGGATCGATTGAGAAAGGCAAGTACGCCGACATCGTCGCCGTTTCAGGCGATCCGCTGGCGGATATCTCCGAGCTTCAGCGCGTCAAGTTCGTTATGAAGGGCGGCAAGATCATCCGTAACGAGCTGACGCAATACGCAGCGCCTACCCGATAGCCCGGTCGTCGTAGGCGGCGCGGCGCTGTGAGGTGACGACAAAGCCGGGCTTGGCGCCCTGTATGCGCGGCCGTGCCGGCGGCGCGGCGCTTGCGGCTCCGGATCGAGCGTGCTGTAGGAAAATCGCGGAACGGCCGCGTCACTTGGCCAGGGCAGCGTAGTTTGCGCTGCCCTGTAAAGCCGATCGGTGTTCCAGGGGCGGATTGCGCGCCGGACCGAATACGTGCGTCGTTCGTCTCGCATCAATCCATCGACTTTTGACGCGCCAGCCTCAGTCGGCGCGTAAAATGACCTACGCGTGCCCCGCCGGCGGATGCGTGCACCGATCCGGGCAATCGACTCACCGGCGCTGGCGTCGCCCGGCGCAGCCTTGAAAGCAGCGGATCCCGGCCGCAAAACACCGCCATGGAACAAGCCCCCTGATCTCCGTGCAGCGGGGCGTCGGTCGCATCCGGATCAACCACGATCTGCCGGGGCGGCCGCTTATGCGACTCCACGAACACATCGACGAGAGCCCATCGACGTCCTCCGGTTGCAATCGGTCCTGCGGGACTTGGCACCGTTTCGCTTCTCGCCTGTGCTCCAAGACGATTGAGCGTGCTCCCGCCAGGCGCAGTCCTGCGGGTCCCGGTTTGAACTTTGCCGGCCATCCTTGCGCGGGGTCATGGCCGTTGAGGTCCTCGGCCCTTTGCTTTCGTCGCGCGGATCGCGCCGATCCGTGAAGCACCGCGCAAAGCGCCGTATCAATCCAAGACGCCCCGCTTCTTTAACGGCAGGCGTTGGATGCAGTCCGTCCGGCCATCGAATTGAGCCACCATGGCACGCCGGCTGCAAACGAGAATAGACCCGCGCATACACTCTGTCCGAAGACTGCGGCCGCTGCAGAAATATTTCGTTGAAAGTTTACGTCGCGGCCGCCGATCCCGGGCAGCGGCTGCTCCACAGTATTGCATCCCGACTTCGGTGCCGAGCCAAATTCTGGGTTAATTCTCACCGAGGTTTTCGGGTCATTCTTGCCGAGGAACTTGCTAATGTCGTCAATCACATCTTTACTGATTTAGCTCGGGTTATAGCGATCGCCAAACGGCCCGCACAGCCTGATTTGCTGGTCTTCAGGTCGGGTTTGTCTGACGAGACAAAAACACCGCAGATCATCGCCTCGTAAAGGTGAAATTGAACCATCAAGGATCAACAGAGCGACGATCACGCCTTGGTCCGGTGCCGCTACTTCGGTCGCCCGTTGCCGACGATAACGCCTCACCGCCGCGCTAACCTTGGCGCTGATCCCCTGTGGTTTTCGCATTGTGTTCAAGGCCACGCGGCACGCGACCCTGCGAATAATCCGGGATCGGCATGAGTCTTGCACATGGGCCGTCGGTTGGGAGGATGCGCGTGCGAACCGAGCAATTAGGCCTGCCCCGACCTGGCGGGATGCCGTTTGATTGCGCCGCTTTGAGAGCCGCTCAAGGGCGGGCAAACACAACGATGGTCCGCTCCGCATAACACCGCAAACGCAAAACTCGGGTGGGGATATGCAGACCATTCAATCGATCGTCGGCATCTTCGGGTTGTTGGCCATCACGTTCGCGATCAGTGAAGACCACCGCGCCGTATCATTTCGCCAGGCCGCGGTCGGGCTTGGCGTCACGGTGGCGTTGGCAGCACTGTTCCTCAAGATTCCGCAGCTCAAAATCGCCTTCGCGGCGATCGGCGACGCCGTCAACGCTGTCGCGGCGGCGAGCCGCGCCGGCACGGCGTTCGTGTTCGGCTATCTCGGCGGCGGACCGCTGCCGTTCGAACTGAAGGCTCCCGGCAATGAGTTCGTCCTCGCGCTGCAGGCTCTGCCGATCGTGTTGGTGATGAGCGTGCTCACAACCCTGGGGTTTTACTGGGGCATCCTGCCGCCGATCGTACGCGCCATCGGGATTGCGCTCGAACGCACGCTTAAGGTTGGCGGCGCGGTCGGGCTGTCGACTGCCGCCAACGTTTTCGTCGGCATGGTGGAGGCGCCGTTGTTCATCAGACCGTATCTCGCCGGCCTGACCCGCAGCGAACTGTTCGTGGTGATGACCGGCGGGATGGCGGGCATCGCCGGCACCGTGCTGGCGTTATACGCAACCGTGCTGGGCGCCACGATCCCGGATGCGGCCGGTCACCTCGTTGTCGCATCGGTGCTGGGTGCTCCTGTGGCTATCCTGATTAGCCTCATCATGGTTCCGGAAGTTCCGGGCCGCGCCGCCAGCGACATCGAGAAGCTCGCACCCGTGGCCGCCAGCACCATGGACGCGATCGTACGCGGAACGACCGCTGGCCTCGAACTCCTCCTCAACATCTGTGCAATGTTGATCGTGCTGATCGCGCTCGTGCACCTTGTCAATGGCGCGCTCGGCCTCCTGCCCGACGTCGGGGGGGCCCCGGTGACGCTTGAGCGCGTGCTCGGGATCGCAATGGCGCCTGTTTGCTGGCTGATGGGCATCCCGTGGGACGAAGCCGTGACGGCCGGCGCCCTGATGGGCATGAAGACCATCCTCAACGAGTTCGTCGCCTACCTGAAGCTGGCGGCGCTGCCGGCGGATGCGCTGAGCGAGCGCTCGCGCCTGATCATGGTTTATGGGCTGTGCGGCTTCGCAAATTTAGGCAGCCTCGGCATCATGATCGGAGGTCTGGCGACGATGGCGCCCGAGCGCCGCGATGACGTCGTATCGCTCGGATTCAAGTCGATCGTGTCGGGCACGCTGTCGACGTGCCTGATCGGCGCCGTCGTCGGCGCGCTGACATAACAGCGCCCGCCCGGGCGCCCGCCAACCTTAACGGCTACGGCTCAGTGCAGCCGGAACACGCCGTCCACCGCCCGGATCTCCGCGGGCTTGATCAGCTTGGAATGGGCGACTGTTACAGAATGCAGCATCCCCTCAAGCGACCTCTCCCAGAACCTGAGGAATCGGTGCAGTTCCGGGAAGTTGGGACAAACGTCATAGGCTTGCCAGACATAGGCCTGGAGCAGCCACGGGTGGTCGGGGCGACGGTAGAGGATGTTGGCCGTCGTCAAGCCGTAGCCGGTCATCTGCTTGCGAAAGTCATCCGAAGCCATAGAAGCCATAGGCGCTCTCCATTCGTGACTGCCCTGAATTGTGTGGTTCGACCACGCGCGTTGCAAGCCGAAGAGTTAGGCAAATGTAGTAAAATCAACGTGTTAGCAGCATTGATATAGGTCTGCTGACAACCGGTTCCGGATCCGCACTCGCGCTGTTAGCAATCCCCCTTATCGAGTGCTAATTTTTTGCTCCCACCCTCTTGTGCGCCAAAGCCTGGCGTCATAAATCGCGCGTGGAGGCGCGGGAGTACCCGGCCGCGTCTGTCGTTTCGAAAAATCACCCACCTTCAATGGCTTAGGAGGACAGCATGAAATTTCGTCCGCTTCACGACCGCGTCGTCGTCAAGCGCATCGATGCCGAGGAGAAGAGCGCCGGCGGCATCATCATCCCTGACACCGCCAAAGAAAAGCCTTCCCAAGGGGAAGTGATCGCTGTCGGGCCAGGCGGGCGTGACGAGTCGGGCAAGCTCGTTCCGGTGGATGTGCAGGTCGGGAACCGCGTCCTGTTCGGCAAATGGTCGGGCACCGAGGTCAAGATCGATGGCGTCGAGTATCTCATCATGAAAGAAAGCGACATCATGGGGGTCCTCGAGGAAACCGCGACCAAGAAGAAAGCCGCCTGACGCAGTCAGGCAATCGCAATTTCTCCCATCACCTGAACTGATAGCGGCCGGACGCAGAGTGCGGGCAACCGGTTTGGCCCCGAAAGCTGCGCCGCATGTGCATCCTCAGATGCGGGAGAACATGTTTCAGGAGCAATGACACATGGCTGCCAAAGAAGTGAAATTTGCCGTTGACGCGCGCGAGAAGATGCTGCGCGGCGTCGATATTCTGTCCAATGCCGTGAGAGTGACGCTCGGCCCCAAGGGCCGCAATGTCGTGCTGGACAAGTCGTTCGGCGCGCCGCGCATCACCAAGGACGGCGTTACGGTCGCCAAGGAAATCGAGCTTGAGGACAAGTTCGAGAACATGGGTGCCCAGATGGTGCGCGAAGTCGCGAGCAAGACCTCCGACCTCGCCGGCGACGGCACCACCACGGCGACGGTGCTGGCCCACGCCATCGTCAAGGAAGGTTCGAAGGCGGTTGCCGCCGGCATGAACCCGATGGACCTCAAGCGCGGCATCGACCTCGCCGTCGAGGCGGTGGTGAAGGACCTGGAGACCAACTCCAAGAAGGTAACCTCGAACGATGAGATCGCGCAGGTCGGCACCATCTCGGCGAACGGCGACGCCGAAATCGGCCGCTTCCTCGCCGAGGCGATGAAGAAGGTCGGCAACGAAGGCGTCATTACGGTCGAAGAGGCGAAGTCGCTGGAGACCGAACTCGATGTGGTCGAAGGCATGCAGTTCGACCGCGGTTACATCTCGCCCTATTTCGTCACCAACGCCGACAAGATGCGCGTCGAGATGGAAGACGCCTACATCTTGATCAATGAGAAGAAGCTGTCCGGCCTCCAGGAGTTGCTGCCGCTGCTTGAAGCGGTGGTCCAGACCGGCAAGCCGCTCGTCATCGTCGCCGAAGACGTCGAGGGCGAGGCGCTCGCTACGCTGGTGGTCAACAAGCTGCGCGGCGGCCTCAAGGTCGCGGCCGTCAAGGCCCCTGGCTTCGGCGATCGCCGCAAGGCCATGCTGCAGGACATCGCGGTGCTGACTGGCGGCCAGGCGATCTCAGAAGATCTCGGCATCAAACTGGAGAATGTCACGCTCGCCATGTTGGGGCGCGCCAAGAAGGTGATGGTCGAGAAGGAGAACACCACGATCGTCAACGGCGCCGGCAAGAAAGCCGACATCGAGGCCCGCATTGCCCAGATCAAGGCGCAAATCGAGGAGACCACCTCCGACTATGACCGCGAGAAACTCCAGGAGCGTCTGGCCAAGCTCGCGGGCGGTGTTGCCGTCATCCGCGTCGGCGGCGCCACCGAGGTCGAGGTGAAGGAGCGCAAGGATCGCGTCGACGACGCGATGCATGCAACCCGCGCCGCGGTCGAGGAAGGTATCCTGCCGGGCGGCGGCGTCGCCTTGCTGCGCTCGATCAAGGCGATCGAGAGGATTCGCACCGCAAACGACGACCAGAAGCATGGCGTCGAGATCGTCCGCAAGGCGTTGTCATGGCCAGCGCGTCAGATCGCCATCAATTCGGGCGAGGATGGCTCCGTGGTGGTCGGCAAGATCCTCGACAAGGAGCAGTACAATTACGGCTTCGATGCTCAGACCAGCGAGTATGGCAACCTCATGACCAAGGGCATCATAGATCCCGCCAAGGTGGTGCGCTGCGCCCTGCAGGATGCGGCCTCAATCGCCGGCCTCCTCATCACCACGGAGGCGATGGTGGCCGAAGTGCCGAAGAAGCAGGCTCCTGCGCCGGCGATGCCGCCGGGCGGAATGGACTACTGATCCGCGCGCGATCGCCGCGAATCGAAGGCCCGGGCGTAAGCCCGGGCCTTTTGGTGTGCCGAGCATGATCGGTAGCTTGTGGTTCGAACTCCTTTATCCGGTCCGATGCGGCAGGTCCTCGAGCGTCTTAGGTGAGGCGCCGAGTTGTCGCTGAGTTGTGACTGCGACGCTGATCGGGTTATCGCGTCGGCAAAGGTCGTGCGTTTCAGAGCTTCCGCATTCAAGGCCTGGCACGGACTGCGCGTGCGTTAAGCGAGCGGTTGCCGCAGAGCTCGCCTGACGCCGTCCCGTTTACGGTTGACAAACCCTGACCATCTGCAAGCCGAAAGCTTGGATTTTCGAGCGGCCCCCGGGCGCGCGGTTGTTGGGCGTCGAAGCCGTTGCAACTTGAATTGCCGATGGTCGAGATCTACGCTGGTATGAGGAGCGACTGAACACCATTTCCGCTCGCCATCGATTGGCAAGAAGTGGACAGCCCAATCCGCCAACGACCACGAATCCCTACATATCGGTCGGATGCTATGTCCAAGTCTGCCACGCCCAAATCGAAGCCGGCCCAGTCCCCGGCCACGCACATCCACGTCGGCATTGGCGGCTGGACCTTTGCACCGTGGCGGGGCGTGTTCTACCCCGACGGCCTGCCGCACGCGAAAGAACTCGGCTATGCGGCGCGCCGCCTCACCTCGATCGAGATCAACGGCACGTTCTATCGCACACAGACGCCGGCGACCTTTCGCAAATGGGCCGCCGAGGTTCCGGACGGCTTCATCTTCGCGGTCAAGGGACCCCGCTATGTCACCCATCGCGGCGAGCTCAAGGGCGGCGGGGAGTCGATCGACCGGTTTCTTAATTCGGGGGTGATCGAACTTGGCGATCGCCTCGGGCCACTGCTGTGGCAGTTTCCTCCGTTCAAAAAATTCGACGAGGCGGATTTTGGCAGCTTTCTGGAATTATTGCCCAGGGATTTCGATGGCTGGCGGCTGCGCCACGCGGTCGAAATCCGCCACCACAGCTTTTGCGTTCCGCAATTTGTCCGGCTGCTGCGCGAATTCGAGATCCCCGTGGTGTTCAGCGAGCACGAGACCTACCCGGCAATCGCGGATGTGGCCGGCGATTTCCTGTATCTGCGCCTCCAGAAGGGTAATGATGCCATCACGACCGCCTATCCGGAGGAGGCGATTGGCAAGTGGGCGGCGCGCCTTAAGGCATGGATTGGTGGTCGCGCGCCCGCCGACCTGCCGTGCATCGAAGCCAAACCCGCAAAAATCAAGCCGCGCGACATATTCGTCTATTTCATTCATGAAGGAAAAATCCGCGCGCCGCATGCCGCCATGGCGTTGATAGATAAACTGAATTCGTAAAGCATTGGCGTCCTGTTTTACGTCAGGAATGAACCCGCAGCCTAACGCGACCGGTAAAACCGATTTAGCGGCGTCTGCTCTCGCGGAGCGCCGTTTTTTGGTGGATAACCCGGCTTGAGTTGGTTGCGCGACAGTCATTGATGGGCGGCTGATATACGCCGAGAAGGTCCTTTAATCAGGACATTACCCTACCCTATTCCCATGACTTGCCCCGCCCTCACCGGGCGGGGTTTCTCCGGCGAATGCCGCCTTTGCGGGCGGCTTTTTTATTCAGTATTGTGACACCTGTACTGCAACGATGTATCATAATCATCACGTCTGTTTAGTATTATCAGTTTTAAACTTGATGATCTACAAGAGCGCGCAAGATGAGACCAAGAATGCGCCAAGATGAAAACAAAAGACTAACCAAAATGCCGTTGAAACTTGCATCTCGGCAAGACCCGCAGGACCACCAAGACCGCACCACGCTACCCCGTCGCTCAGGCGGCAAACTTTTGCAGCGTCAGGACTTGGTGGCAGTTGACGATCATCGGGTTGTCGCTCGCACACCCTGTGCATCGCTTTCAAGCCGGCGCCGGATGGCGGCTTGGGAAGCACGCCCGCTGTCGCGGCGATGATCAAGCGAATGCCAGACGAATTCCTGCCGCTTTTCGGGGGCGAACGAACCGGCGGGCCAATTAGCGCGCGGTTTGCGTGGCGGCCGACTCGGGAATTCGTACCACGCGCGGCGGCGCGGCGATCCCATTGGCGAATGAGGCGGCCCCGACCTCCCAGGGGAATTGGGGCTTCGGAGGGGAGGAGGTCGGGACCACACTCGCAGGGGAGCGAGCAACGGCTAGATACTGGTCCTGTGTGACGGCAGGATATGTCAGATCGCCGACTTCCGGTACTGAATTTACGAAAACAATATTTTCAATAAGGGGTTATACCGGTCATCCCCAAAGTTATCCACAGCAGCGTGAGCGGCTCCGGATGGCGAATTAAGCGGAGTTTGTCGTCTATTTTGCTCGACGGCATGCAATGCCGATGCCGCGTTTGAGGCACCCCGGTCCCACGTTGCGGCGGCGAATGGGACCGGGGTAATGCGCGCGACCGGGAGGAGGCATTTTCGCGCGCACTGCACAATCATTGAAAGTGCATCAGCGTTCCCGGTCGTTTGGGAAGAGGGTTAACCGAGCGACCCGCGGTGCCGGCGCGCGAAAAACGCGGCCCGGAGATTGGATGACGAGGGTCTGCGGCACCAGGGCTACGGCACGTTTGAATGCCCGCGGCTCAAACTGGTCGATAGCGTTTTTTTCGTCCGCTGCGCGGTGTTGTTGCGACGCCGGCGACGGCGCGGATCGGGGCAAATCATTCACTACATCATGAACAAAGCGTTTAGCTCCGCCGCCGGCTCGATCACATCAGCGGCGAATTCGACATCCAGGCCGAACGGCAACGTCAGGTCGTTCAACGGCTACTGGTGCGCGGCCATGTCATAGGGGAGAATGCGAGGCAGGCGCCTCGCTCACTACAAAAGGTGTGCTCCGATCCAGCACCAGCCGTAAGCTCCCCGTGACAGACAGCAGCTGCAACCCGCGGCGTTGAGGCAACCTCTGCCGCCGCAGACGTCCGAAATTTCCTCTTCACCGAAGATGATTTCGTGCCTTTACGCGTTCTTCATCGTCGGCATATGCGCAATCGGCGCGCCGTCGGTGCCGATGCGCTCCGCCAGTGACAGAGACCGGCGGCACTCAAAACGAGGCTTGCTTCGCCGGTGGCATCATCCGCGTTCCCCCGTGCCCTGTCGCGGCTGTTTGGCAGCCACCCCCGTACGCCCTGCAGTAGTCCGTTTCAGGGACAATGGACTCGCGCGAAGCCCAGAAATGCCGATGGGCTTGCCGGGCCCGCGCATCCCGCCGCCGGCGCGACGGCGGTCCAGGCGCACCACTCGAGAGACACAGCTCCGGCAACGGCCGCACGATCGCCAGCATCTACTTTTGGACGCACGCTCATATTTTTCCCGCTCCATGGAGAAACATTGCCTCGTCCCGCGGACACTCAGGAACGCGATGCGGCATGCCACCCTGGCTTGACAAAATATGCTGCGCGGGAAGGGCGACAGGTCACTTGGATAGCGCGATTGCTGCGGTCATGGCGTTTGCGGTTCGGTGGCGTCCACATTGGCCCTGAATCAGGCCTCCATTCTTGAACCACAACGCATTCACTATCTTGCCGGTCGATGGCAACTCGCTTCCGTCGATGCGAAGTCTTTCATCCGCCGACATAGAACGCCTCAAAATTCAGCACTAATCCGACAGCAGTTCTGCTTTACCGCATTGGTCGCGTTGGCTAGTTTGCCAGCGTGCCGGCAGGCACCGCGTCGTTGCCGGGATGAGCTTTGCGGAGCTCGCCATCAGAGCGCGCAAACTCTTGGGACCGAAAATGTGGGAGGATCCAAGTATGAAAATCCGACTAGGGACACTGCTTTTAACTTCGGCCGCGCTGATCTCGCCGGCGGCCGCGCAGGATGCTGCGAGCCTTCTGCAAGCCGCCGACAAGGCGATGGGTGCAAGCGCCGTCAAGTCCGTTACGTATTCCGGCGCGGGCACAATGCGTTATCCGGGACAGAGTTATGAGCCGAACGGCGACTGGCCGCGGGCGCCCATGACGTCCTACACCGCGACCATCGACTACGGCAGCAAGTCCTCCAAGGAGGAGTACGCGGTCGATGTGAGCAAGAAGGAACGCGGCGGCGGCCTCGCTGCACCGCGTACTACTAGCTTCGTTAGTGGCAACTACGCCTGGAACTTGAATGCGCAGGGCCAGCCGAATCCGCAACCCGGCGCCGCCGAGCTGCGGGATTTCATGATCACAATCAGCCCGTACGGCTTTATCAAAGCAGCGCTGGCGTCGGGCAACGCTACGGTCGAGAACCGCTATTTCAACCGGCTCGATGAGACCATGAAAGTCATTGGGTTCACGAGCGGCAAGTATCGGATTACGGGTGAGTTCGATAAGGACAACCTGCTCACGCGTGTGGTCACCTGGTTCCCGAATCCCGTGATGGGGAACATGGCAATCGAGGTCCGATACACCGACTGGAAGGACGTCGGTGGCGGTGCGAAATTCCCGTTCCACATTCACGCCCACCAGGGCGACCATCCTTTGAACACGGGCGGCCGCAACTGGTTCGACATCCGGGTTACCGACGCCAAGGTCAACGTCCCGGACGCCGCTATTTCGGTCCCGGATAATGTGCGCAATGCACCTGCTCCGCAAGTGCGCGTCGCCTCGCAGAAGCTCGCCGACGGCGTGTGGTACATCGGCGGCGGCTCTCACAACAGCGTGGCCGTCGAGTTCAAGGATTATGTGGCCTTAATCGAGGCTCCATTGGATGACGCACGCACAAACGCGGTGATCGCCGAGACCCATAAGCTGATCCCGAACAAGCCGATCCGCTATGTCGTCAACACCCACCATCATTGGGACCATTTGGGCGGTATCCGAGCCGCCGTGGCGGAAGGCGCAACGGTTGTCGCCGACGACCGAGACAAGGACTTCTACCGCAACGTGGTGATGGCTCCGCAGCCGCGAAGCCTGGAGCCGGACCGGCTGTCGCAGTTCCCGTTTGCCACCACGGGTCCCGGCACCCTCGCGTTGCAGACGTTCACGGACCATTACACGATCGGCGATCAGACGCGAGTCATTGAGCTCTATCACGTGAATGGTCTCAACCACGCTACCGACATGCTGGTGGCGTATCTCCCGCAGTCGAAGATCCTCATCAACGCCGATCTGTATTCGCCGCCGCCACAAGGAGGAAACCTCCAGAACGTCGGCGAAAACGCAGTGGTGCTCTTCAACAACATCAAGCGATTGAAGCTTGACGTTGCGCAACACGTGCCGATCCACGGCAATCCTGGACCGCAGGCCGACTTCGAACGCATCGTCGGCCCGGTTGCGGCGAGGTCGCGCCCGACCGGCGACGGCGGCTGATCCATTTGCGACGAACCTAGCGGCCTGACAGAGGCGCTCCTGCTCTCCCTCCCGGCTTGCCGGGAGGGGGAAAGTTGCGGGCAAACGCTCTCTACGGCCGCAAAGCACCAATCCTTTGGTAGAGATCATCAAGAAACGCGATCGCTCGCCCCCCAAGAAGGGCGTCAGCCCGCGAGCTGTAGGCGGCAAATACCTGGTTCTCAGGATGGGAGACCGCCATGCTGGCGATGGCGTCCTTCTTTTCACTCACGTAGTTTTTGCTCCGCGGCAGAATCTGTGCGTAAAGGACGTCCAACACAAGAAACTGATCGGATGACGATTCCATGTAGATGGAAACGGCGAGCAACATGAACACGTTGTTTAGCCGCTCATGGGCGGCCTCGAGGTTCAATTCCACGTAGGCGTAGGATTCGATCTGTTCGGCATCGTCCGACGACAAGTTGTGGAGCGCCGAACCAACATCGTTCTCGAACGACTGGATCGCCTCGTTGATGCCGGCAAGCCGCGAGGCGTCATGCTCATCAAAAACGGCAGCCCGCGCCGAAAACGTCGCCAGTAGCAAGCTCACCACGAATACGCACGTGGTCGCTGCGATCCGAACAATCATCATTTACGCCCGATCCGTTATCTGCCGTCCTCGGCAATATGCGAACTCTCCCATACCTGTCGGCGGTGTTTCAACGGGTTTGATGTTCGCATGAGGATTGATGGTTTATCGGCCGCCGGGTGGTCGATTGACAAAAAGAGCGGTCGCGAAGGTAAAGCGAGCGGATTGGGGGGACCCCGTCCGCCGGCTGCAAAGCGTCCGGCAAGTGTGTAGAGTCGCAATTCGACCGCACCGGCGGATGCTGCGCCGGGGGGGCGGCGAATGATGAGGGCTGCAAAAATGAATTGGAAATTGGCTGCCATTGTCCGCGGCCGCAGCCGATTCGGGGCCTGATTTCGACCTGAGCGGAGCTGCGAGCGAGGCTGCCGCCTGTCCGGCAACGGCGCGTAGCCCTCAGGCTCTGTTCGAGTTTGCATAGGCTGTTTTCGAGCTTCGGGGATCGGAAACCCGCCTATCGGCTACTGAACGCATCGTTGACACTGCGATTTGAGGCGTCCACTATCCGGATATGGCAGCGCGGAACTCCAACCGGAAGC
>JASHRR010001281.1 GCA_030037185.1 Xanthobacteraceae bacterium
GTTCGTCGATCCTCACCAGCAGCGCGTTGTTTTGATCGCGGAGATCGTCGTTCGCCCTCAGCAGGGACCGCACCAGTCCCTTCAGGCTTTCGGCGTTGAGCGAATCGATCTCATTGGGCGACATCCTTAGCTTGAATCAGACCGAGCCGACCCGCTCAACGCCTCATCGCTGAGTCACGGCGCCGCAGGGGGGTGAGCAATTACCCCATCGCTGGAGGAGCTCTTTTGCTTCCGCGATGGTCAACGGGATGTCCGATGACGTTCCACCAGAGGCCTTGCTCAATTCGGCGAAAACCTTCGTCAGCGTTGGGGGTTCGAGGCGAGCGCTCGCGAGCAGCGATTGATTTGTGAGAATGTGGCGCGGCCTGCCATCCGCGATGATCGCCCACTCTGCATGATCACAACTCTGGTCGCGAGCTCTGCAGCGAGTTCCATATCGTAGGTTACGACGACGAACGTATAGCCATATTCCTCATTCAATCTTTTAATGATTTGCACAAGTTGTCTGGCGGCGGCGGGATCGAGATAGGAGCTCGGTTCATCGAGAAGCATTAGCGGCTGGCGCATAGCGATCAGCCCGGCCAGGCCGATACGCTTCATTTCTCCGAAGCTGAGCTGATGCACGAAACGCTCGCCAAGATGGCCTATCTCCGCGAGCGCCATCGCGGCCCTCACCACATCGTCGATAATCGGGTGATCCAATCCCAAGTTCCGCGGACCATAAAGCAACATCTTCGTGTACATGGGTACAGAACACTTGGTCGTTCGGGTCCCGAAAAAGCAAGCCCACATACCCCAATAATGGAACTGACTATAAGTATGCCTTGAAAGAAAATAAAATAGGGAGGTCAGATTTGGTCCGACCTCCCTGTTCTTGCATAAGCCCATGATGAGCTTTTCTAGATTTGGGTGTTGCCTTAGGTGCCCGTGGCCAGACGGGCAATTCGGAATGTACGCCTTCTGTGGTAGATTGGTACTAACAATATTGTCAGATATTAGACTTGAAGTCTAGCCGCTGTGAAGACTAAAGAAAAAGACACCTCTAGGGCCGGACCTAGAAGTGTCTGAAGTTTTCCTAGAGGTAACAAGTGCCAACCCGGTGAGAGAGGAACTCCACGAGGTTCTATCCGAGCATGCTGGAGCGACTATGTCAAAGTAAATTTCATTAAATTATCTTGATTACCCGTGTATAATATAAATATGGAACTGACTATACGTATAAATCGACCGGCGTAGAATTGAAGGTGCAGGCCACGAAGCTAATGATGATACGGCAATAACCTGAAAACCGCGCAAACTATGAGAACAACAGTAGTTGTTCCTAATATATAGTCCGCCATAGTATAATGCAGCCTGATCAGCGAACATGCGCTCAGTCACTTTTATCGCTTGGCTGGTGGTAATGATCGCTTTAGAGTGGAGCAAGACAACCCGTCATCAGGCCATCTGTCCGTAGTCCACGCAGACGGCAAATGATGTGGCCATGTCGCAGCCACGGAGGCAGCAATGGCGATTCATGATCTTCTTCTTGACCCAGCGCGTGTGCGGCTCGCTTCGGTCGGGCCCAGCTCCGCGCCCTTTTTCAGCTTTGCCCTGCTCACGCTGGCATGCGCGCTCGCGAGCTTTGCCTTTGCTTGTGCGACACCGTTCGCTGCATTCGCCGTGGTAGCGGCGGAGACGCTGCCTTTGTCGTCAGCGCTGCTTGTGGTCCTGGCGACCTGGATCGTCAATCAGGGCATCGGGTTCGGCGCGCTTCATTATCCGCACGACACCAACACGGTCCTTTGGGGACTCGCGATCGGGGCAGCGGCTCTCGCCGCAACCTTGAGTGCAGCAGCAGTGCTGCGGCTCGTGTCCCGGACGAGCGTTACCCTTACGTTCGGCCTTGCCCTGCTCGCCGCCTACGCGGTTTATAAGCTCGTTCTGTTCGGGGCCACGCCTTTTCTCGGTGGCGAGGGGGCCTTCACCGCAGCGATCGTGGCCCGGATCGGCGCGCAGAACGTCTTTTGGCTGATCGGGCTCGTCGCGGCCTCCGAGATTGTGCGGTTGCTCAATCGCCGTTATCGAACCGCATCTTGACCGTTCGCGCGTCGCGCGCGCTGGTCACTTTACCTGTGCGATGGGCACACGTTGGCGGCGGTCGAATTCCGCCCAGACACCGTCGTCACCGTCCCTGGGGCGGCTCGCAGCTTTCGAATACTCCGTGGCGCTATTCGAAGAAATTCGCGCGTTCGACGCCATTGAGGCTCTCCAACGCATCGAACGGGCTTCACCCACGTGCGGCCTTGACGTAGTATTGTTACCGCGCCCGCGACCGCAGACGCGGGATCACGCGCGGCGGCGGCACGGACCCTTGTGCAGCCGCATCATGACCGGGAGGAGGTGCCGATGTTGCGAACAATGCTGCCATCGCCGAGAGGACGCGTACCGGGCGGACTGGTCGCCGCCGCCGGGATGGCGCTGGCGGTTATGGTTGCGCTCCCCGCAAAGGTGCGCAGCGAGGATCGCGTTCCGGGCTTGACCGGCATCGACCGGTCCGACGACGTCATTGCTGCTCGCCAACTCGTTATGGACGGTATCGAATCCGAGATGATGGTGATCGAGCTTGCATTGGAGGGCAAAGCACCGCAGCTCGAGGACCTTAAAGGGCGTGCCGACCGCATCAGCACGCTGCTCACGGCGTTCCCGCATCTCTTCCCGCCGCAGACAAAACCGGGCAAAGCGGCCGACGGTTCGCCGATCAATACCACGGCGACACCTGCGATTTGGCAGGATTTCGATGCCTTCTACGGCATCGCCAAAGACGCCGCGACGACGGCCTATGATGCCAGTCAAGCCGGCGCCGCCGAGAAGTTCAGCGAGCAGGCAAAAAAGCTGCGCGTCGCCTGCGATGGCTGTCACGCACGGTACATGAAGGTCGAGCCGCCATCGCCGCCGTAAGCCGTTGTGACTGCGGCTCGAATTTTCGGTGTTTTAGCGGTTGCGCGAAGGTAAGTGGGCGCGCGGTGCCGACCTCACAGCCCCTATCGGTGCGTGCGGCCGTGGAATGAGCGGATCGCCCGCAGGAAGTCGATCTTGCGGAACGCCGGCCAGTTCACCTCGGATAAAGTAGCAGTGACGGAACGTATCATGCTTGCAGAAGATTTTTGAGCCGAACGTGTTCTGCTCTGCGCTAAGCATATCGCGGGTAGATGGCAGGCGCAGCCGTCCGAAGCAGAGAACTCACAAAGCTGATCGCCCCGGAGGGTTGCTGGACAATATATTTTAATTACAGTCGAATTTTGTCAGCTCGTTTGCAGCTTTTACATCTACGATACCCGCAATCGAAGTGGCGACGAGTGAATAGTGGGAGGGCGAGCGCGATGGTCGGGCTGGCTGATTCCGCATGGCAAAGAGCAATGATCGCGAGCCTGTGGATCTTTCTTTCCAGTATTGTGCCCACGCTCGCGCAAGATGAAATAACCACGAGCACAGGTGTACCCGATTTTTCATCAAACCAAGTCGGGTGGGTTGGGCTTAACGGCGGTGGCCCGTTCTTCGAGCCTGTTCCGGGTCGTCTGCCGCCCGTCACCCAGGATCCGGCACATCCCTTCGTTCCCAACGGCGTCGGCGGGCAACCGACATTTCGGATCGCTGATCTCAGCAATCCGAACCTGAAGCCTTGGGTGAAGGAGCATATGAAAAAGGACAACGACGAAGTGCTGGCCGGTAAAATCGCGTTTACTGCCGGATCAAGCTGCATGCCGCTGGGCGTTCCTGGTTTCATGAGTCAGGGTGGCCCGAACCCCCTTTACTTTCTGCAGACGCTGAAGAAAGTCTGGATCATCGTTCCGAGCAATCAGCAGGTCCGCCACGTCTACATGGACGTGCCCCATTCGGCCAATCCAACGCCATCATGGTACGGCGAGTCGGTCGGCTACTATGAGGGGGACACGCTTGTCATCGACACCATTGGGCTGAGCAATAAAGCGGTCCTCGACGTTTACCGTACACCGCACACCGAGAAGCTGCACGTCGTTGAGCGCTGGAGAATGACTGACGGCGGTCAGATGATGGAAGCGACCTTCACGGTGAAGGATCCAGACGCATTCTATCAGCCGTGGTCGGGAATGCGGCGTTACCGGCGCGCGCAGCGGGAGGTCAGCGAAGACATCTGCGCCGAAAACAACCAGCATTTGTTCGACTATCATATCCCGGTCGCGAATGACCCGGACTTCTGAGCCGGCCACGAACTTCGGCCGGCAACGCGGTCGCCACGCGGCAGGCTGTTGTTCGAGGTAGACCCGCTGGGACCGGCACGCGGTTAGCTCGGTTTCGGTCATAGCACTGTCGGGGCTTTGAAAGGACGCGCCTTTGCAATTCCACGCGCAATGCGTCCGCCGAATATGCTCGAAAGACCCTTACGCTCGGACGCGCCATGCAGTTTGCCACTAAGGAATGCGCCAAGCTAGAAAACATGCTATCCAACCGCATGGCTGGCTTTCTGTGGCGCACATCAGTGATGCTCCACCGCTATCTCGGCGTCGCGGTGGGGCTGCTCATGCTCATCTGGTTCCTGTCGGGCATCGTGATGATGTACGTGGGATTCCCCCAGCCCCTCGGAGCCGAGCGCCTGCTTAGCTTGCCGGTGATTAACTGGCAGGCCTGCTGCCACGTGGCCGACGGCACGCTGCCCGACGGTCAGCCGATGGCCCGTGCCGAAATCGAGATGCTGCGCGGCGTGCCGGTGCTGCGCCTTCCGCGCCCGCCGGCGCCGGATCAGACGATCAATCTCGCCGACGGTAGCGGGGTGAGCATCCTTGAACTTGGCGAAGCGCAGGAGGTCGCTCTTGCTGCGATGACACGGCCGAACGGTGTAGCCCCGCCGATCGCCGCTGCCGAGAAAATCTGGCGGGATCAGTGGATCCTCTACCGCTTCGACCGGGAGCAGCCAGTCTATCGGTTTACGTTCGCTGACGCGGAGGGTACCGTACTCTACGTATCAGGACAGTCCAGCAAGGTCTTGCTGCGCACCACGGCGTCGCAGCGATTCTGGAACTGGTTCGGTGCCATTCCGCATTTGATTTATTTCAAAGACCTGCGCAACAATAGGTGGTTGTGGATACAGACGGTGGTCTGGACCTCGATCATCGGCAGCTTCCTCACCTTGTTCGGGCTTTATCTAGGCATCGCTCAGTGGCGCCGCGGCAAGAACGGGCGCCTGTCGCCTTATCGCGGCATGTTCTACTGGCACCACATCACCGGGCTGGTGTTCGGTATCGTCGCGCTGGCATTCGTTGCGAGCGGCCTGGTCTCGATGAACCCCTGGGGCTTTCTCGACAGCCGCGGCGTCGACGGCGAACGGGGGCGGCTTGAAGGTTCGGCACCGCGCTGGAAAGCGGTGAGAGCCTCAGTCGATGCGCTGCAAACCAACACGATCAATGCCGTGCACCTGTCGCTATCGCGTTACGCCGGCGATTTTTACTGGCTGGCCACCCACGCGGACGGCACCGTCACGAGACTGGACGCCGCCGGAAATCCGGCTCGTTTGAGCGAAGCAGAGTTGACCGCCGCGGCGACGCGCCTTGCGGGAACGAACGGCATCGCAGAGCAGCAGTTGATGAACGAACCCGACACTTATTTCATCGGCCAGGGCGGCAGGCTGCCAGTCTATCGTATCATCCTCAATGATGCGGAGAGCACGAGGTACTATCTCGACCCGACCGCCGGCGCCCTGCTGGCACGCCTCGACACCAACCGACGCTGGCGTCGCTGGCTGTTCGGCGCCATCCATCGGCTCGACTTCGCCGCCTGGGTGCGGGTGCGGCCAGCGTGGGACATGATCCTGATCGCGCTGATGCTTGGCGGCGCCGCAGTGAGCGCCACCGGCGTCTACCTCGCGGTGCGCCGCGTGCGCAGCGATCTCATCATGTTGTATCGCGCTGTTACTGGCTGCGCTGGCATCGCGCGCCGGACCGCGGCGGTGACCTCCGCGCCACCATCGTGACTGGACCACCGCAGCGCCAATGCTGCTCAGATAACCTCTTTTCCAGGGGGCGACCTACACCACCTCTGGCGCGTAAACGCGTCATCTTCCGCGCCGCCCAAGTCGTCAACCAGCTTCCACCGAAAAAGGCACGGGGGGTGACCCTAAGGCATAGCCATTCGACCGATCCACTCTGCGATGCGCTGTGCTGCAAGATTGCGCAGACAGGCTTGTGACGTTCAATCGCAGCAAGGCGTCACCGCCCGCGATCGAGCAATGGCCGTCCAGCTCTATTTCTCGCCGACCATTTCGGCGGCCTTCACTGCGGCGATGGTGGCCCGGACCGGCGCGCAGAACGTCTTTTGACTCGTCGCGGCCTCCGAGATTGTGCGGTTGCTCAGTCGCCGTTATCGAACCGCATCTTGACCACGTTTTTTGCGAATTCGAGCTGCTAGAGAAATCGAGAGGTTCACATCCTCCTAGCCTAGCAGGTGGAAATCAACGTCGTGTGATGCACTCCGGCGCCATTAGGGAGATCTTGACCATGTCGCGCGTGTACCTCGTCCTTTTCTCCGGCGTACTGGCGGGCCTCCTGAACGCTGGCAGCACGGCGATTGCCCAGCAGTCCGCTACCACGCCCGGCGCAGCCCAAAAACCTGCCCCGGCAAATCAGAAATTCGCGGCGCAATCGGCGGCAGCGCCGACCGCGCAACTTCCAAATGGTGCATCATCGATTAACGAAACCTATGGCGACTGGACCGTCAACTGCCGGCTCTTGGAAGGGCAGAAGCAATGCCTGCTGTTGCAGGCCCAGGGCGACACCCAGACCAAGCAACGGATCTTCGAAATCCAGCTTCGGACGCCGAAGGATGGAAAAACGGATGGCACGATTCTGATGCCATTCGGATTAAAGCTCGATTCCGGCGCGATGCTCTCGCTCGATGACAAGGATCTTGGCCAAGGGCTGCACTTCTCGACCTGCACGCCACAGGGCTGCCTGCTGCCGGTGTCACTCCAAACAGTCACCATCGAGGCGATGAAGAAAGGCAAGAAGCTCACGGTTGCATCACTGAACCTCAACAACGGCGAAGTCGTTGCCTTCAAAATCTCGCTCGAAGGATTTGCCACGGCGTCGGCACGCGTCGCTGAGCTTGCCAAATAATTATTGCTCACGGGAATGTGCCACCGCAAGATCCGCTCAAATTTACTTTCGGGAATCCCGGTGATCGGAAGATCAGCGACCGGACTGGATCGAGTGCGGACGTAACGCTTGCGCCGAGCCCAAAGGTGAAGGCTGCGCGGAGCGCGTAGCCGGAGTCTGCGCCGAGCGCGAAGGTGGAGGTTGCGCTGCGTGCCGCTGCGCGTGCGCGCCTGTTCGCCCTCATACCGTCCCACCACGCATCCGGTTGCGGCGCCCAATATAGTGGGTAAGCGGCCGGCACCGTTTTCCCCTAGAGATGACATGCCACGGCCGACGTAGTGACTACCCAGTCCGGGACCGGACCAATAGACGGGGCAACGATGCAGCCTCCGATTTGGTCTGAAAGTGACCCGTAGCAGTTGGCCCAAGCAAATAGCGGGTTGCACTCACCAGAACTGCAACCCACGTTTGTCCGCTCACTCTGCTCGGCCGCGCCCAAGCGTTTTCGCAGTCTTCATGCTGAGGACCAGTTCGACCTTAGTCGACTGCTGCACCGGCAAATCCGCCGGCTTCGCAAATCTTGGCGGGCCGCGCGACTTAGAAATCCGGCTTGTTTGCTAGCGGGATCGCGAAGAACTGCTGGTTGTTCTCCGCGCAAGCCTCCTCTTCCATCGGTCGCTGAACACGATCGTAACGCTGCATTACGGACCACGGCGCGTTGAAAGCATCCGAATCTTCGAAAACGATGTTCACTTGCAGCACCTTGCCGCCGTCGACCAGTTTGAAGCGCTCGACGACGTGCAGCTTCTCGGTATGCGGGGTGCGG
>JASHRR010000144.1 GCA_030037185.1 Xanthobacteraceae bacterium
TAGGCCGTGCGAACGGCCGACCCGTTGCCGCTGCGACCCTGTACCTCGACGACGGCATAGGCTATCTCGCTGATGCGGCGACCCATCCCTCATTCCGCCGACGAGGCTTTCAGTCGGCTCTGCTGCGGCGCCGAATTCGTGACGCGGGAGCCGCGGGAGCTGATGTCGTATTCAGTGGTGCCACTCCGTTTTCGACAAGCCATCGCAACATGGAGCGCGCCGGCATGAGAGTGCATTTCATTCGATCTCTGTGGACGCCTCTTTGAGCGGTTGATGCTTTGTCCGTCGGGCTGTCAGTCCAACATTTCATCAGTGAGTTCGCTTACGGTAGCGGGCCTTTTTGCGACCGCCGTCCTTTAGCGACCCGCAGATGACATCTAACGCCGCATCCGCAATGGTTTGCAGCGCCGCTCGCCCTTCCCCCGCTCTGGCGTGAATCGTCAGCGAATAGAGCGTTGCGGAGGCGAGCTTGGCGAGCTTGGCCGGATCGGCGTCTGCGGACAACTCCCCGTTGCGTTGCCCGCGCTCGATGCGCGCCGCGAAGGCGCCGTCGATCTCGCGCAACGTCCCGGCCAATGCAGCGCGGGTGTCGGGGTCGCTCACGGCTTGCGTCACTGCGGTCCCGATGATGAAGCAGCCGCGTGCGCCATTGTCGCCCGAGAGATAAATCGACATCGCCGTGTCGTAGACTTTGCCGAGCGCGACACGCAGCGGATCGTCGTCGCGAAATGCCTTGCCAAGCAGCTCCCGGGTGCGCGCCCGATAAAGATCGAACGCCTTGCGGTAGAGCGCGTGCTTGTCGCCGAATGCGCCATAGAGGCTCGGCCGGTTCATCCCAGTCGCCAGCGTGAGATCGTCGAGCGATGTCGCCGCAAAACCCGCATCCCAGAAGGCATCGACGGCGCGTGCCAGCGCAGCGTCAGGATCGTAAGCACGCGGCCTGCCGCGCCGCCCCAGTGATTTTTGTACCATTTCGAAAAAAAATCCTTGACCGCGAGTGATATTTGTACCATGCGGTATAAATTCAACCAAGGAGACCGACATGGAGCTTTACTTTTCCCCGATGGCCTGTTCGCTGGCCACCCGCATAGCGCTTTACGAAGCCGGCGCCGGGGCGAAGTTCACGGCCGTCGACCTCAAGGCCAAGCGGACCGCCGACGGCAGGGATTTCTTCGCCATCAACCCCCTGGGGCAGGTTCCGGTGTTGCGGACCGAGACGGACGAGCTGATCACGGAGAACCCGGTGGTGCTACAATACGTAGCCGACCGTTGCGTCGGTTCGGGTCTTGCCCCGGGCCACGGCCCGGAGCGGCGCCGCTTGCAGCTCTGGCTCAATTTCATCACCTCCGAGCTGCACAAGCTCGTGTTCATCCCGCTGCTGAGCCCCAAGAGCAACGATGGTGCCAGAGCGTTCGCCCGCGAGCAGATCGGGCCGCGCTTCGGCTACCTCGACGCCCATCTCGACGGGCGCGAGTACCTGCTCGACCGCTTTACGGTAGCCGATGCCTATCTGGTGACGGTGCTCAACTGGACGAAGCCGACGGGCATCGACCTGACGCGTTGGCCGGCGCTGCATGCCTGTTTCCGTCGCATGCACAACCGCCCGAGCGTCGCCAAGGCAGTGGCCGAAGAGCTGGCGCTCTACCAGCAAGAGCAGGCGGCCGCGCCGGCGTGACAGCCAAGCCTCGGGGTGCGGTGATCAGAGCCGAGCACAAATCAATTGCTGGCCGGGGCAGCTTTGCGGCCGCGCAGATGGCGACGGCGCTCCGCCTTAATTGACGGAAGTGCCACGTCAAAAATTTAAAGAGGGTGGTGGGCGGCCGTTCTAACCAAGATGCAGCGTCGTCTCTATCGGCGCAATTCGATAGCGGCGGACAAACTCGCCTATCACCCCGCGGCGGCCAAGGTCCTCGATGACGTCGATCAAGCGGCGTTTGAGGGTCAAGTCGCCCTTCCACAGTCCGAACGCCACTGGATAGCGCGCGAGCGATTCCGGCAACCAGGCGACTTGCAGGCCCATAGTCCCGGCGATCTGGCGCGCCATCAGCGCCTCGCTCACACCGACATCGATGCGTCCGGAACGCAGCCCGTCGGCCATTGCCTCGGTGCTGGCGACGATTTCGACGCGCGCCTTTTGCGCTCGCAGGAAACGGCTCAGCGCAATGCGGTCGAGGCCGACGAGGCCGGCGTAGAAGCCGACTGTCACACCCGCAAGCGAGCTCGGGAGCTGCGCCGCAACCAGTGCCCAGCCGGTCTGCAGATGCGGTGGGGTAGTGTCGAGAAACGAGCGTGTCAGGTCCGATACCACCACGCCGCCTGCCAGCATTTGGCACTGCGCCCGTGTGACGTTCCAGTCGCGCGGATTGAAATCACGCCCCATCGCGGCGTTGGCATTAACCACGATGCTGGCACCGAGCCGCTGGGCTACAGCCCTGGCGAATTCAATATCAAACCCTGGCTCTTCTGGTTCGCCCGTCACCAAGGGAGGATAGCGGGTGGGCACACAAACCCTTAACACTCCTGCCTGCCTCACCTCGGCCAGGGAGGTGTCGGGCGGCAGCAGATAGACGGCGCCGAACAGCGCCACCACCGCGACCACGGTGATCAAATCCCCCACCCAGCGCGGCCGCTCGTTCATCGTCCCGACCTGCGAAAATTAAGCAGCGCAACGATGAAGAAGCCGACCGCCATCACGGCGATGACGATCGGGCCGCGCATCGGCGAGAACTGATGGAAATGGATGAAGGTCCCGCGCAACGCGTCCACCGCATAGGTCAGCGGATTAATCTCGACCACGGCCACCAGCCATTCCGGATAGACCACAACCGCCTGCGCGCGGGTGAGAGCGGGATCGAGGGGAAACACCGAACTCGACGTGAAATAGAGCGGCAAGATGACGGCATTCGAAAACACCCCGAAGCCTTCGAAACTGCGGATGTGGTTGGCAATGATCACCCCGAAGGAGGTCATGGCAAATGACAACAGAAACATCAAGCCGAGGCCATGGAAGACATCCGCCCACGTGAGGCTCACATCCGCGAAGCGGGCGAGGGCGAGCACCAGTGATCCGTGCACCATCGCCACTGTTGCGCCGCCCAAAACCTTGCCGAACAGGATCAGCGCGCGCGGCATCGGCGAAACCAGTATCTCGCGCAGGAAACCGAATTCGCGGTCCCAGATCACCGAAACCGCGGATTGGACCGACGTGTAGAGAATGTTCAATACGATGACAGCTGGAAAGATGAACTGGAGGTAGGTGTAGGGGACTACGAACCGGGTTTCCCCATACACTTCGCCCCGGAAATAGGGGTTGAGGCCGATGCCAAGCAGAATCACCCACAGGATCGGCCGGCTGAGGCCGCCAACGAGCTGGCCGCGATCGCGCAGCGCGCGCTTGACCTCGCGCAGCCAGATGGCATAAAGCGCGCCCAAGTGCCCCACCGCCGTCTCCCATGTTTGTTATTTCGTGTGCTCGCCGCCGCGGCGGCCAAAGGCGTAGGTCCGCTCCCGTCTTCCGGCCGCCTGATCGCGCAGCTCACGCCCGGTCAGCGAAAGGAATACGCTCTCAAGACTGGGGCTGTCGACCGATAGCCGGCGGACGCTGCCGCCGAATTTCTTGAGGAAGCCCTCAGCAGTCACGCCGCCGCCGGCCTCGATCACAACAGTGCCGTCGCTGCCCGCGTCCGCACCGGCAGCGCCGGTCGCCAGCACCCTCGCGGCCGGATAGCACGCCCGGATAGCATCGGCCGTCGCGGCATCATCCGGAATAACCCGGATCAACTCGCGTCCGTGCGCTGCCTTCAGCGACGCCGGCGTGTCGGTGGCGAGGATGCGGCCGCGATCGATGATGCAGATCCGATCGCAGCCTTCGACCTCCTCGATGTAGTGCGTGGTGACGATGATCGTCAGCGAACGTTCCTTCCGCAGCCGCATGAGGTAGGCCCAGATCCGTTCGCGCGATTGCGCGTCGAGACCGGTGGTGGGCTCATCGAGTATCAGCACTGCGGAATCGTGGATCAGCGCCCGGGCGATTTCGACGCGCCGCTTCATGCCGGACGACAGCGACCGCACCAGGGCGTGACGCCAGTCCTCAAGTTCGACGAGCGCGAGCAACTCGTCTATCCGCCGGCGTCGCGTCGCCGCCGGGACCTGATAGATCAGTCCGTGGAAATTGAGGTTCTCAAATACGGTCAGCCGGTCATCAACGCTGGGTTCCTGAAACACGACGCCGAGATGCCGGCGTGCCATCCGCGGCTGCCGCACGACGTTGAATCCCTTAAGCGTGACGGCGCCGGAATCCGGCGCCAGGATGGTGCAGAGGATATGGATCAGCGTTGTCTTGCCGGCGCCGTTTGGCCCCAGCAGCGCGAACAGCTCGTTCGGCATTATCTCCATGCTCACGCTGTCAAGCGCCAGCGTGCGGCCATAGCGCTTGGAGAGATCATGCACGCGGACAATCGCATCGGCGGTCTGTGCGGACGCCGGTGGTGGTGGGCTGGGTGTGCCGTGCATGATGACGATCCTCGTTTCGGCGCTATCATATTGCGCCGACTGCGGGTGGGCAAAAGTGCATTCTGCAAAGCTCACGGCAGGCGGTTTCGCTGGCCGCATGTCGGTTTCATGGAAACGACCTGGTAAGTCGAGCGACCCGTTACCAAGCCGACCGCCTGGCCGGCGCTCACCGCTCCCTTTCCTGCGGGGCACCAGCCGGTAAGACGTGGACAGGCCCGGCCTCTGGAGAGGTGGTTCAACAGGGCCGGAACAGGGTTTAATAAGTACCGGATTGCCCGGTCCAGGCTGGGCAATTATGGGGCGGCGGGAGGACAAGGTGGGGATGATATCGCCGTGACCGGCACAGTTACACCTGCCGGCGGTCCGGCCAGCGGGAACAGAAGAGGCGCTTCGGTCGAGGTTCGCGACGTCACGATCGAGTTTCGTCTTGTGGGCGGATCAACCTACACGGCGGTGCAGAACGCCTCGCTCGCGGTCGAGGCCAGCGAGTTCGTTGCCATCGTTGGGCCGACCGGTTGCGGGAAATCGACGCTTCTCAACGTGACGGCCGGACTGCTGGCGCCGTCCTGCGGGCATGTCGAGATCTTCGGCAGCCGCCTTGTCGGCCTCAACCGCGCTGCGGGCTACCTGTTTCAGTCCGACGCGCTGTTCCCGTGGAAGACCGCTCTCGAAAACGTCGCGATCGGCCTCGAAATCGCCGGCACGTCCGCGGCGGACGCCCGCAAGCGAGCAGCGGAATGGTTGGCACGGATGGGGCTTGCGGAATTTGGGACGCGCTATCCGCACATGCTCTCGGGCGGGCAGCGAAAGCGTGTCGGCCTTGCCCAGGTGCTGATCCGCGATCCGCATATCCTGCTGATGGACGAACCGTTCGGTCCGCTTGATGCGCAGACCCGGCAGATTATGGGCAACCTGCTGCTCGACCTGTGGAGCACCGATCGCAAGACGGTCCTGTTCGTCACCCATGACCTGGAGGAAGCTATTGCGCTCGCCGACCGCGTCGTCATCATGTCGGCCGGGCCGGCAGCGCGCATCATCGGCAATTGGGCGGTGGCGCTGCCGCGCCCCCGCGACATCGCCGAGGTCAAGCACGAAAAAGCGTTCCGGGACCTGCATCGCGAGATTTGGGCAGTCCTCAAGGCGGAAGTGCTGAAGGGGTATGCATGAGCGGCAGTCGCTCACCTCACGCTTCGCCGAGGTCTGTCGAGGCGTCGTCGGTTTGTTTCGAACGAACAGGGCCAATGGATTTCGCTCATTGCGTCCGGCGCTTCCGCAATCGGCGAACGTCCGCTTATCTTGCGGCGCGGCCGCCGCGGATTACGCCCTTCGCCATTCAGG
This sequence comes from Xanthobacteraceae bacterium, assembly GCA_030037185.1. The sequence continues at coordinate 5,851 of JASHRR010000144.1, forward strand.
CTAGCGCTGGTTACAGGCAAAGCGGGGAACTCATGTCGCACGCCAAGCTCCTCCTGCTCCAGGTCATCGTCGCGCTGACCGCGGTCGCGCTATGGCACGTCCTGAGCACCGATGAATACCTTGGCGTCGCTCTGCTGCCGCCGTTCTTCTTCTCAACCCCTGGCGACGTAGCGGCGCGGATCGCGAAACTATTTGCGGGCGGGACCATCTGGCGGCACCTGTGGGTGACGCTTGCGGAATCGATGCTGGCGTTTGCCATCGGCGCCACCGCGGGCGTGCTGATCGGTTTCTGGTTCGCCCGCAAACCCGCCATCGCCGCCGTCTTCGATCCCTATGTGAAGATGATCAACGCATTGCCGCGCGTGGTGTTGGCGCCGATTTTCACGCTGTGGTTCGGCCTTGGCATCTGGTCGAAGGTCGCGCTCGGCGTCACGCTGGTCTTCTTTATCGTGTTCTTCAACGTGTACCAGGGCGTCAAGGAGGTGAGCCCGACCGTGCTCGCCAATGCGCGCATGCTCGGCATGAACGACCGCGCGCTGATGCGCGATGTCTATTGGCCGTCCGCGTTGTCGTGGATGTTCTCGTCGCTGCACACCTCCGTCGGCTTCGCGGTAGTTGGCGCCGTAGTCGGCGAATACCTCGGCTCCGCTGCCGGCCTCGGTTATCTGATCCAGC
>JASHRR010001282.1 GCA_030037185.1 Xanthobacteraceae bacterium
AGATTAACGGAGTCAGAGTCCGCTGTTCTACCGTTGAACTATCCCCCACCTAAGTAGTTGATATCTCACATGTTTTTTAGCGGTTTTACAAATCCGGGACAAATTACAACCCGGCCCGGTCACGTCGCCTATATAAGGCCATGCCCGAGTGTCGTCTATCCCTCTCCGATGACCAAGCTCGGAGGCGCGTCCGACCGTCGACAGCGTTGCAGTTGGCGTTGCGAGAGCGGGGCTTTAGCTTGAACGAGAATTTGTTCGATGCGTCGGCTAGCGGACGGTTGGTGGGTTGGGGTTCGGCCGGCTGCTGATTCGATGAGCTCGACAGCGCCATGCGAACCTCGACGGTTGCAGTGGTGCCAAAGTGGCCGAGATCGCGGTCGTGGCGGGTCTCGGCCGGACGGCCTGGCGAGATGTCACCATGGCGGATGCTGCGAGGCTTTTGGAGACGGCGCGTGCTGCATCAATCGCACGCATGCGGCGCTGGAGCGGTGAGACATAAACCTATGCGGAGTCCAGCACCGCTTTGCGCAGGCGTCGAAGGAAAACATCACAGCGCACACCGACACCGTAGCGAATGACGAGCGCGAAGGCGTTGGCCAAGCACCTTGGCGAACTATATTTTGGTAATAATTTAATTACGGTAATGTATTAAATCTTGGTAATGAACAAGTTTATGTCTTCGAAAGCTCGTGAAGCAATATTGATTGCCGAATTGTAGGATATTGCGACGAGCAAGCAGATCCAGTTGACTCCTCATTTGTTCACCTCAATTGCGCGAGCTGTCTCCAATTGATCACAGCGGTGCGAATTCTGCTATTCGCAGTCGCCGGCATCTCCGGGTCCCAAAATGGCTCACAATAATGTCACAAACATTGTCTTTGAGTCACGTAAAGGCGTACCAAATGCAATAGCTGGTATTGGCGGCCGCGATGTCAGCTTGAAGGAGGCATTTGCCTTTCCTCACGAGCGGCGACTGCGGGTCCCACTTGGCGGCGTAATCGTTCACTTTGCGTCGCCGAGGCGCATGCAATCCGATTGCAGACGAGCCTTGAAAATGTGATTAGTCAAGCGAATAATTAGTTAACGTAGATGTTGTGCAAACATTATATTAAACTGCAGCATGGAAACTACGTATATAGTAATTCGTAATCTTGGTGATGTCACCGTGTTTCACATTTATCGTCCAACAAATGACCGCGAATTGTGATTCTCTGGTTGCTGAAAACCAGTCCGCGGTATCCTCTTCATGTCCAGAAAACATACGTCGCTGATCACAACAGCCGAGCTGTTCCGGAGAGCCACCGTTCACCACCGAGCAGGGCGCTGGCAGGAGGCGGAGGCCTCCTATCGCCGCGTACTGGCGATCGCTCCGCGTTTTGCGCAATGTCATTACGGGCTGGGGATGCTGGCCGCGCAGTTCGGGCGCAACGACATCGCCCTCGTTCATCTCAAACACGCGGCCGAGATTGCGCCAGAGGAAACCAGCTACCACGTGGTCCTGGCGCGCCTGCTGGGCGACACCGGACAATTGCGCGAAGCGGCATCGAGCTATCGTGACGCGCTTCGCCTGCGCCCCCACGAGGCGAGGCTGCACACGGATCTTGGAAACATCCTAAGTGCTCTCGAGCAATTCGAGAAGGCCGCCGCCCACTACGGTGAGGCGGTGCGGCTGCAGCCGCGCCTCGCCGAAGCCCATACCAACCTCGGCAATGCGCTCCATAGCCTTGGCCGTCATGGGGAGGCGGCGGCCGCATGTCGAGAAGCGACGCGCCTCAACCCAGCCTCGGCGGCGGCGCACAACAATCTCGGCAATGCCCTGCGCGGCCTGAGTCGTTTCGAGGAGGCGGAGAGCTGCTACCGCGAGGCGCTGCGGCTGCGGCCGGAGCTCGCTCAGGTGCATCGCAATCTGGGCGACACGCTCGCCCTTCTCGGCCGCCTCGAGGAGGCTATTCCCTGTTATTGCGAATCGGTTCGTCTCAAGCCGGGCGACGCGGGGCTGCACAAAGCGCTCGGCGATGTTCTCATCAATCTGAATCGGCCCGGCGAGGCCGAGACCTGCTACCGGGAGGCGGTGCGGCTCGCGCCGGATTTTGCCGAAGCGTGGAACCATCTCGGGCTGGCGCTCACGTCACTAGGTCGGCCGCAGGAGGCGGAGCGCTGCTACGGCGAGGCGCTGCGCGTGCGGCCGGACTTCGTGGTCGCACGGCTCAACCGCGCGCTGGCCCGACTGCCTATCGTCTATCGCAGTGAGGCCGAGGTCGACCAGATGCGCCGTGACTACGCCCGCGAGCTTGAGGCCGCCTGTCGGATCGAGGCCGCGGCGCATGTTGCCGACACGGTCGAGGCCACCGGCAGCTGCTCGCCGTTTTTTCTCGCCTACCAGGGACGCTGCGACCGCGACCTGCAGATGATATACGGCGGCTTCGTCGCGCGCGTGATGGCGAGCCTCTATCCGGACTGGGCATCGCCGCCCGAGGTCGCGCCGCCGCAGCCGGGCGAAGCCATCCGTGTCGGCATCCTGTCGGCGTGTTTTTACAGCCATTCAAATTGGAAGATCCCCATTAAGGGCTGGCTCCGCGGCCTCGACAAGAGCCGGTTCCAATTGTTCGGCTATTACATCGGCTGCCATCAGGACGAGGAGACGGCGCTTGCCAGAAGCTTGTGCCACCGTTTCGTGCAGGGGCTACCGACGCTCGAGCGCTGGGCGCAGGCGATCCGCTCCGACTGTCTGCACGTGCTGCTGATCCCGGGCATCGGCATGGACGACGTTACAATCCGGCTGGCGGCGCTGCGCCTCGCCGCGGTGCAGGCGACCTCCTGGGGACACCCCGACACGTCCGGCCTGCCGACCATCGACCACTATCTCAGCAGCGAGTTGATGGAGCCGCCGGGCGCCGATGCGCACTACAGCGAGCGGCTGGTCCGCCTGCCCAACCTCTCGATCTGGTACGAGCCGCCGGTGCTCGCGCCTGACGCGGTGTCGCGCGCCGAGCTCGGAGTGCCGGAAACGGCGGTGCTCTATTGGTGCTGCCAGTCACTGTTTAAATATCTGCCACGGCATGATTGGGTGTTCGCGCGAATCGCTTCCGCGGTCCCGCAGGCCCGCTTTCTGTTCATTCGATATCCGCACGGTGACACGGTGACGACTATCTTTCGCGAGCGGCTTATCGCAGCTTTTGCTGAGGCGGGTCTCGACGCCGAGCGGTATTGCCGGTTCCTGGCGCCCATGAGCATGACGCGGTTCGCCGCGGTCAGCCGGATCGCCGATGTGTTTCTCGACAGCCTCGAGTGGTCGGGCTGCAACTCGACGCTCGAGGCGCTCGCCTGGGATCTCCCGGTCGTGACCATGGCCGGCGATCTGATGCGCGGCAGGCATTCGGCGGCGATCCTGACCATGCTGGGCGTGCCGGAGCTCATCGCGGACTGTCCCGAGAGGTTCGTAGAGCTGGCGACCGAACTTGGGCGCGACGGCACCCGCCGTCGCGCCCTCACCACCCGCATTGCCTGCGACAAGCACAAACTCTACGCCGACCACGCCTGCATTGAGGGCCTTGCCCGCTATCTGCACGACGCAGCCCACGCCATCCAAACGAGTCCTTCAAGTACGCGCTAACATCGACAAGTATCCCCGGCAGAGCCGGGGCTTCAGATGTGTGCGCCCAACTTTCTCAATTCGCAGTGGATAACGGTGCGCGGTCTCGGCGTCAAAACCGCCGCCCGTCCCGACCGGATCTACGAATTCAAACATGACGGCAACCGAACTTATCGCCCGCCGGGACGGCCCCGCAGTACGGCCTTATACCCGCAACGCGAATGACCGGGCCGTGCGACTGGCGGCGATCGCGTGCTCCTGATCAAGGCTAAGAGCTTCACGTTTGACGGCGAGACGCTCTCGTTCAAAGGGAGTCTGATTGAGGCACGTTGAACGCAGCAAGTTAAAGGCTCTGAATGGCCGTTGGGTCCGGACGCCTCGCTCGGCTTCGAGCCGCGGGCGCCGCGTGCAGCCGTCTACGCGCGGGCATCGGCGCCGCGCCCGGCGCAGCCACAAACCCATGAAGAACAGGGGGACGGCAAACGGATTCTTTGTGAAGTTTGTCGAGTAGGCGACGGACAAGCGGCCCCGCACGTCGCTTGTTAGAGCATGGATGAGTCTCCCGGCCATCGCCCTATCCCTGACCCCCGGCGCAGTGTGTGACATCGCGGTGTGGCGGCTATCACTCCGATGAAAGTCACGGCTTCGGCTGGGTCTCATATTGTAAAGGGGGCGGGACTCGGGACGATGAGAGCGAGGCGCAAATGAATACCACGCAGAGCCCCACGCAGCCTGAGTTCTTTGCAGCCTCGCTGCTCGTCAAGCCGTCAGCTGAAGCGCCTGCCGGTCGTTCGGCCAACCCGAGGGGTGACCGGCTCCCGAAAAGATGGTCGTCGGTCAGCAGGCTCGCCCCGTTCGGCTTGGCGCTCTACCTGGTCGCATTTTTCATCGGCGTAGCTACCACTTTGGCCTGGCAGTCCTACGGCAGCAGAGCCAGAGAGATGATCGCGCCAACCGCCCGCTCCTATCAGGAGCAGTTGAATGGGATATCGCTCGATCTCAACGCCATGCGGCAAGGCATCGACCAGATCGCGACTAATCTGGACGCCAATCAAGAGCAGATGAGGCGGAGTGTCGACCAACTCGCGGCCAGCCACGAGTTGATAACGCGCGACCTCAGCAGCAAGCTGGAGGCGGTCGAGCACAACATCCTTGACAAGATCTCTGTGCCTCCGCAACGGCCCGCCCCTGGACCACCGCGCAGCCCTGTTGCGCGGCCGTCACAGGTGCCGATGGTGCGTTCAGGCATTCCGTAGGCTGAAAAGTGACCGGCGACCTTGGCGAGGTCGTCCATTATGGTGCCGACGTCGACGGCCCGTGCCCCTCTCGGACCCGTCGCTCGCGCTTGATCCGCGAACCATCGCGGCCCGACCGGCCAGGCCGAGGCGCCCGACTGTCGACCCTCCCGACAACAATCGCCAGCCCAGTTAAACGCGGCCGTCAGTTGTGCCGGCTCAATCGAAGGCGGGTAATGGCGCGCTTTGCTTATGTGGGTTGCTCGGCTGAGGCTGACGACGGGCACCACCACGACCGTCGTCCCCCGCTGCGGCGCGCTTCGCATTTGTCGCCCAGGCGACGCTACCAGGGATACCCCATGGCACGGCTGATAAAGTCATGATGCAGTGTCTCTGATGGGCGGAGGTCGACGCCTTTCCACGACATTCTCAAATTGTCGCAGGTCATCAGCCATTCCATATGAGCCAAAAGATCGTGAATGGCTCCACGCCGGCAGTCCTCCAGCACACCCGCGATTACTTCCCGCCCCACCGAATCGAGTTGGAGTAACACGTTCTTGCGCGCTGCTTCTTTTTCGTCGAGGGGAAGGGCCGCTTCGTTGTTCCTTTCCGTATGACCGCGGCGACGGATCCTTTCGGCTAAGACCTCCGTACTGGCCACCTCCACACAGCCATCTATGAAGGCTCTATAAATCCGGACCGCTGTATCATCAGCCATTCGCTGCCTCCGATCGCCTTGCTCCGGGGCACCAGCACGATGTCATCGCACACGACCATCGACCATCCTAACGTCCCTGGGACCGTGGTGCGCGATCGTAACCAGCACCTTTGCGAATTTTCCACAACGGGAAGTCAAACTCGGCGGTATTAGATAGGTTCTCTGACGGGAGCCCTGTCCGTTGTGCGCGAGGAAGTTGCTGCCAGCATGGCTTAGCTGCGTGCCGGACTCGCACTCAGGAAGGCACAAGTCGACGGCATGCCGCCGCTGCACCAAAGCTCGTCGAGCTCATCAGGAGATTTTGGCTTTGCGAGTTGATCTGGAGGCGATCCGGGAGGGTGGCACGCCCACGCGTGTTTTACCCTGAAAGACGTGCAGCCGGCCGCGCTGGAATGTCGCGGGCATCATACAGGCAGCCAACCGCTCAAATTAAGTTGGTTAAAGCGGCGACCACAAACTTCCAGCGAAAGACGTTTTCCGGCGGGGCTGAATGAACAAATCTGGTTCAGTTAAACCTCTGGCGCAGCGCAAACCCAAGTAGCTTGAATGAACTCCCTTCCACCAAAATAGACAGATTGTTTATGAACAAGCCTGAATCCGGCTCGACGAAGCGAATCATCCCGTCGAGCAAAGCGCTCAGGGGTGATGCCATGGTGACTCCAAAATCTGAAAGGAGATTCCGAACCTGGGCAACCTGCTGAATAAGCCTCGAAGGCCGCATGATATAATACCATGCCATTGAATATTCCTGCTTCAACAACACGTGGGTATCGGTGCTGTCGCACCATTGCATTGAAGAGTTTCTGATAATCAGCACCTGTAGCCCAATCCGAATAGTGAAGAGATTGGTCGGGTGCGGGACCGGGGGTCTGAGCTTGTGCCACCACGGCTCCGAACGCCGCCAGAGTCGTCGCCGTCATTATAAACTGACGCATTACGCCCTCCCTTTCATTTTCTTGTTGTACAACACCGAGCCAGCCGCTCGGGCCCACTGACGGCCCGCTTTACCGCGACACTGGCGGGTCTACAAATCTCAAGCTGACCTGATTCCACGACATGCGTCCTCTCGGTGAGGTGCTCAGTTGCGTGACGGTGGGACCGAAAATATGTGAGTGAATGCCCGCCGAGGGCACGCTTACCGCGGGCAACTGGAGAGCGGATTAGCGCGGCGTAATCCGCCGATCCTGGCCAGTACGCTTACGCTATCGCGCCCTAACTTCGCTTCCGGGCGGTTTGGTGAATCAGGCTACATCACCCGCTCGGGTCAAAAGTATGATATAGCTCACACAAAGCATGCTTTGCGTCGTTGATCGGATTCGATTGCTGCCAGCTGAAATATTTGGCTCGTGGCCCACTCCTGCGACGATTGACGGGCACAGAAGCGCAGAAGCTATCCTGCCGTCAGCAGCGATCGTGCAGGACGGTCGAAGATGACCCGCGGCGGCCGGGACCTCTCTGTAGCGCTCACAAGGCGCCAGCGACAAGCATCCGCCGGACTGTTCTGTATTGACCTGAGTGATCTCGCGGTTATCCCCGGCTGCCGGCGAGGTCGAGAATGTCTCCCAGGCATTCTGCGAACGGAGCGGTCGTGTATAGATCGGCATGTAGCGTCAAGCCGTGCGGGACGACATCGTGGGTGCCCTGCTTGGGATCCGTCCACCGCGGCAGCCCTGGCGTCTCGCCCCTCATGCGCGGGATCACGTTGCGTAGCGTGGCGCGGGCCAACGGCTCGCCGGCGATATGGCCGCAGAAGATGTGATCGCTGCACCGCCGCTCGTGCGTGTGCTCAAGCTGCGCCGGCACGGCAGTACTGATGGAGTGCGATGTTCGCGGTTGCCTTTCACGCGACTTGCTGGAACAACTCACGTGTCGCCGTGTCTCTCGCTCCACTTCGCGCCGCGCACCTCAACGCCTCGTGTCGCGCACAGGATGTCAAATTCCAGCGCCCGCGCCGCCGACACCGTCCTGCGCGCGGCTCTCGGCCATGAACGCGCCAACACGGAGCCTCAAGTGAGACGAAACTGAGAGTTTCTCCAGGCGCACGATCGAGAGGGACCACGTTCGGCGGAATATTAATCGCACCAGGCAGGCGCAAAAAATGGACGAGGTATAGCGAGGTCGTTGCGCCATGATCGGGTCGGCCAAAAACGGCCATACTGCGGGTCAAGCCAGATCGGTATTTCTGAGGTTATTTTCTTAGTTTTAGTGAATTTATGAATTATTTTATAAGTAAGGTGAATAAGTGAGGAAAGCGGCTTACAACGCGCATTGCAGAGCGTACGAGGGATGCTCTGAACGCTGAACCATTTGCTTCCAGCATTGAGGAGCTCACTATGCTGCGTGCGAGACAAGCCGCGAAGCGAAGGGCTGCCAAGAAAACTGTGCCTGTGTTGGGAGCTGCCGGGTTTTCGCTGGCGCTAGCGGGGGGCGCGGCCGCGACCA
>JASHRR010001283.1 GCA_030037185.1 Xanthobacteraceae bacterium
TCATAGTCGGCGATGTCGCGTGATACAATGATCAGGTCATTCACTAGCGCCGTGGCCGCGATGATGAGGTCAGGTTGCGAGAAGGTATGACCAACTTTGCGTCCCTCTTCGACCAGAAGCCGCCACTTGAGCATCACGTCTTCGGTGATCGGCAGCATACGCTGCTCGAACATCGGCCGCACTTTGTGCGCGAGCCAATCCGCGAGTTCAGCTCGTCGCGTCGGGTCATCGAGAAGCTCGATGCCGAATCTTATCTCGGCTAAGGTGACGATACTTATATAGAGCCGCTCAAGCGGCTGCGCTGCGATGAACGCGAGAACCTTGGGCTCTGGCCTTGGGCGCCGCAGTTCGGAAAGAATATTCGTGTCGAGCAAAAAGCCCGTCACAGAGAGACATCACGTACCGGCATGCGGACGCGTCCCGGCTCGATTTCAATCTCGCGATGCGGCGACGCCTGCATGGCAGCGATCAACGCCTCCCCGGTCAGCTCGCCCTTGAGACGGCGAAATTCCTCAGCCGAAATCACGACCACTTCATCGCGGCCATGCACGGTGACGTGCTGTGGACCTTCGCTGCGCACGCGCCGCACCAGCTCGCTGAAACGCGCCTTGGCGTCCTGCAACAGCCAATGGCCGATGCGACGCGGTGTCGTCCGGCGTCGCTGCGGGGGCCGCTTTGGTGACTTGGCGGACGATTTCAGAGATCTAGTCATGCTGACTAGATTAGCACAGGCCGCCCACGAGATTCAAGGCTCTGGCGAAGTCGCTTTAAGTGGCTGATGATAAATGGCAATTGCCACATATACATGGGGGCAGCGATACTCTACCCGGCGGAGATCACACCAGGCTGGAACCGGGTTTCTATTTTCAGGCGGCCCGCGCGATCGGGGTTGATCCCAATCAGCGAACCGCGGGAACGCCGGCCACTGGCAGCCCGCTGTGGGGGGCGTGCGTTGGGCCCTATCTGCACTTATCGGGATGGCCTTGCGAGCCCCAACTCGATCACCACCAGACGGCCCTGGACCTGAACCAGCATGCGCAGCCGGACACATGCTCCTGGGCTTCGGCGGGCCGGGCGGGCCAACACGCCGCAGCGGCGGCCGGGGCTGCGGCGGCAGCAATTCTCATTTTGGCGAGGAGCGTGAGGAGCTCGACCCTGGGGTGTGACAGATTGAATCAGGCTGCACTGCACTTTGACAATTCGGGGCGCGTCTGATTCAAGCTCAGTGTGGACGGCCTGATATCGGCGCTGCGGGCGATCTGCGCGGGTTTGCTTGACAAGCGGCGCGGGAAGAATTGCCATTACTCCATGGCCGACATCGCCCTGGCGGCGTTTTCGGTGTTTTTCATGCAGAGCCCGTCGTTTCTGGCCCACCAGCGGCAATGGGCGGACGGGGCTGGACGGGGCGGGCTCGAACTGCCAGACGCTGTTCGGGATGACGGAGATTCCGAGCGACAACCATACTCGAGACATGTTGGATCCGGTTGACCCGGCGAGCTTCTATCCGCTGTAGCGGCGGGACGGCGCGCATCGCGCTCTGCCAGCCATCCGGGAGACTCTGTCGTCTGGCGACACATGCTGGATGAGTACGGCGCCGGGCCGTCGATGCAGATAGCGTGAAGTGCCCCGAGTGCTTTTGCTACGTGGAACCTCTTCCTACTATCACTGGTCGCTTCGGCGCGCCGTATTGCAGCCGCAGCAGCAGAACGCGAGTTGCTGAAGGAAGCGAAGGGATTGAAATGGGCTTTACAAATCGGGCTAACCTATGATGTAATCGGTGTCGTAAACGCTTGGTTTTTTACAGCTATCCGCTTGATAAGATTGATATGCAGCTAGCTTCCCAAGCTGCATACGAGGGTTCGATTCCCTTCGCCCGCTCCAGGACTTAGCCGATTTTCGGCGGTCGGTTTCGCGGGTCATTCTACGGGCTTTGTTTCCTCTTCGCCTCGTCCCGCCCGGTTGGCTTGCGCTATGCTCGTTGCGGCATTGCGGCCGACCTACCCTCCTCCCACCCATTACCTCGGCGATGACGCGGACGGACAGGCCGCTAGAACCTGGTTGCAGCGGTGCCGCGCAAGTCGTGGAACTGAAGATCGCGGTCCTCCATGCCGGCGTCGATCTTCGCCCGGTTGAAGGCGCTGCCAAAGCTGTTCTCATGGCCGGCACCGGTCGATAGCCGTTGACCGCTTCGGGATGCCGTCCAGAACACGCCTCAAGGCATCGTAAGAGGGATAAACGGCGGTGCCGACTCTTGCCGGTCGTCAGGGTGATGGCATCGGCGGCAACGTGAGACCAGGACAACCACAGAAGGTCACCTCACCGCAGTCCCGTATGCGCTGCCAGATCGGCCGCCTGCGTTATCTCGACCGCGCATGTCTGCTTGATGTGGGCGATGTCGGCGTCGGTCCAGATGATCTCGGATCGGTCGCCACGATACAATTGCTTGATGCCTTCGCATGGATTGCTGGCGATCCTACCAAGCGGATCAACAGCATGGGACAGTACCCGCGATAGCACCTGCATCCCATAGTCTGCCGTCCGTGGCTTGTCGGCCCATTGATTGCGCCAGCGGCGAATGACAGCCGGATGTTCTCGCCGATCGAACTGCGCGACGCGGAGGTCGCCCAAGTAGTCGGCAATCTGATCTAGCCACCGGCTCCAATTGCGCTTCGTGGAATCTGCGAGCTTCTTGTAATCGGCACTTCCTCGGACTTTCACCGAGCGAGCGTTGCGTGGCGACAAGGCACGAGTGTTAGCGAGCCGGCCCGGACGGTGATGGAAGACGGGGGCGTGCGCGCCGCTGTTACGTTCGCCGCACGCGCCTAGCGGCGCGGTTGCTGACGATAGCGAGAATCCTGTCGCGTATCGTGTTGAAGAAGTTGGTAGGATGCCGCAGGCGGAGGAAGCGTTGTCGACCCCGCTCAAACCGCGGCGCGCATTGGCCGTCGATTCATCTGCCCCTGCGACAAATTGTCAGGCGAGATTGATTCTGCCAGCTGGGTCGGCTGTCGCTCTTTCGTCGAAAAACAAGCGGTCTCGCCTGGTGGCTCAAACGCCTGCGTCCCGGCACGGAACCCTGTACTTTGTCCGAGAGTCTTATACTATAGTGCCCTAGGCTATTCCGCACCCCTTTTCCATGTCCTATGCAAACGCCCCGATTGCCTGTCGCGCCATGAACAGCCGCCTGCGCGGCGGCGGGGGCGCGCAAGTGAGGTCGGCCGTGACCGGCCGGCTAGCTGTCGCGATCCTCGGCGCCGGCTGCGGGATCATTGGCGCGAGCTTGATTCCCCAGATTCCGCAGGCCGTTCGCTACACGCTCGAATTGGCCACTGGTGCAGAAGGAGGACCTGCGGTCGAAGCAGGTGGTGGCGAGAAAGCCAAATCGAAAGGCGACTCTGGCATTGGCGAAGAGCGCGCGACCATCAGTTTGACGGACGAGCAGATCGAGACGTCCGGCATCGGGCTTGCCACCGTGCAGGATGGTACGCTTGTTCGGCGCATCGTGGTGCCGGGCACCATCGTGCCGGACGCCGACCGGATCGCCCGGGTATCGGTCAAGCTATCAGCAATCGTTGCAGAACTGCGCAAGAAGCTCGGTGACACTGTCGACAAAGGCGAAGTTATCGCGGTGCTCGAAAGCCGCGAGGTCGCCGACGCCAAGAGTGAATACCTCGCGGCCCGCCTCAACGACAATCTGCAGAGAAACCTGTACGAACGGGACAAGGTTCTGTGGGACCGCCACGTCATCGCCGAGCAGATCGTGCTGAGATCCCAGGGCGCCGCCGCTCAGGCAAAGACGAATTTGGACATTGCCCGGCAAAAGTTGCTCGCCCTGGGCGTGACGGAAAACGAGCTTGCGGCGCTCCCCGACGAGCCGGAAACCGGCTTGCGTCGACAGGAAGTTCGCGCGCCGATATCAGGACGTGTGGTCGATCGCAAGGTGGACCTCGGCGCCGCGGTCGGACGCGACAATCTGGAGACCGAGCTGTTCACCGTGGCCGACCTCGACCGTGTGTGGGTCGAACTCGCGGTCGGTCCGACCGACCTTCCGAGGGTCGCCGAGGGGCAGACTGTGTCGATCGCCGCCCATGGGCTTGCAAAGCGCGCCGTCGGCAAGATCATCTTCGTCGGTCCGATAGTTGACAAGGAGACCCATTCGGCGCGCGTGGTGGCGGAGATCGCCAATCCTGACGGCAACTGGCGGCCCGGCTCGCTGGTCCAGGCTGCGATAGCGATCGGACAGCGCTCCGCCGCGCTGGCGGTGCCGGCGAGCGCCGTCCAGACCATCGGTAAGACGCGGGTTGTGTTCGTTCGCACGCAAGACGGCTTCGAAAGGCGTGCAGTTACGCTCGGTCACGGCGACGACCGGCTGTTCGAGATCCTGTCGGGCGTTCGCGCGGGCGAGACAATCGCGGTCGGCAACACGTTCGTCATCAAGGCCGAGCTCCTCAAGTCGGTGGCTGAGGATTGACGGCGCCATGATCAGCAGGCTTCTTTCGTTTTCCGTCGAGGCCCGTTGGCTCATTGCCTTCTTTGCCGCCGTCGTTGCTGCTTACGGCTCGTACGAACTGACGCGTTTGCCGCTCGATGCGCTCCCCGACATCACCAACAAACAGGTGATGATCAACTATGCGGCGCCGGCGCTCGGCCCGGAGGATGTGGAAAAGCGCATCACCTTCCCGATCGAAGCGGCAATTTCGGGTCTCGCCGGCATCGAAAGCACGCGGTCCTTCTCGCGCAACGGTTATGGGCAGGTGACGGCGATCTTCCGAGAAGACGCCAATCTGTATTTCATGCGCCAGCAGGTTGCCGAAAGGCTCGCCCAGGCCAAGCCCAATCTGCCTCCGGGTGTCGAACCACAGCTCGGACCGGTATCCACGGGCCTCGGCGAGATTTTTATGTACAGCGTCGAATACACCAGAACCGGCGAAGGCGGCGCGAGCGTCGCTGACGGCGAACCCGGCTGGCAGAGCGACGGCTCGTATCTGGCCGATGACGGCGAACGCCTGAGCGATGATGTCGCGCGACTGGCCTATCTCAGGACAGTCCAAGATTGGATTCTAAAACCGCAGCTAAAGACGGTTCCCGGCGTCGCCGACATCGACTCGCTCGGCGGCTATGAAAAGCAATACGTAGTTGAGCCGGATCCTGCCGAACTGGTGCACTACGAACTTTCCTATTCGGACATCGCCAAAGCATTGCAAGCTGCCAATCTCGCAGTCGGGGCAAACTACGTTCAGCGAGGTGGTGAAGCCTACCTCCTGCGCGCGGATGCCCGTATCAAGTCCATCGACGAGATCGGCCACGCGGTGATAGCCACGCGACGCAGCGTTCCGGTTACGATTAATGACGTGGCGAAGGTGCGGATTGGCGGCCAATTCCGCACCGGTGCCGCGAGCAAGAATGGCCGCGAGGTCGTGATCGGCACCGCGTTGATGCTGACGGGAGAAAACAGCCGGACGGTGGCCACCGCGGTTCGCGCAAAGTTTCTGGAAATCCGGAACCATCTGCCCTCCGGCATCGTCGCCAACGTGCTGCTCGATCGCTCGCAGCTCGTCAATGCGACCATCACGACCGTCGTCGAGAACCTTGCGATTGGCGCGCTCCTCGTCATCGCCACGTTGTTCCTTCTCCTCGGCAATGCCCGCGCCGCCATCATCGCGACGCTGATCATTCCTTTGTCGTTCGTGATGGCCGCGACCGGAATGAATGCTTTGGGGGTGCCGGCAAATCTAATGAGCCTCGGGGCTCTCGATTTTGGTCTGATCATCGATGGCGCCATCATTATTGTGGAGAACACGCTGCGGCGCATTGCCGAGCGGCAGAAGCTTCTCGGAAGACCGGTTCGCGGTGATGAGCGGGTTGCCCAAGCGCTGAAAGCATCAGAGGAAATGGTGCGCCCGACGGTGTATGGGCAGATTGTCATCTTCCTTGTGTTCGTGCCCTGCCTCTCGTTTCAGGGCGTGGAAGGAAAGATGTTCTCGCCGATGGTCATCACGCTGATGCTGGCCCTTGCCTCTGCATTCTTGCTGTCGGTGACGGTCGTTCCGGCAATGGCGGCGATTCTCTTTCGCGGCAGAGTCGCAGAAAGCGAGGTCGCGGCGATTCGTGCAGCCAAGCGTCTGTACGCGCCGGCCCTGCGAATGGCCCTTGCTCATCCCCGGGCGGTGATCGCCACCGGAACTCTCATCTTCGCTGCCGCAGTCGTCATATTCGGTTCTCTGGGCCGTGTTTTCATCCCAACCCTTGACGAAATCAACGTTGATTTGGCCTCGGTGCGGATTCCCTCGATTTCAATGGAGCAGTCGAAGGACATCGACTTCAAGGTCGAACGTGCCCTCCTTACGCTTCCCGAAGTCAATCTGGTGTTCTCAAAAGCCGGGACGGCAAACTTGGTGTTCGATGCCATGCCGTCCAACAACTCCGACAATTATGTGATGCTGAAACCCAAAGACCAGTGGCCGCCTGGGGTTCGCACAAAAGACGACGTCGAGAAGCGCATTGCCGAGGTCACGGCGCCGATCGTCGGCAATTTCTACGAAATGACCCAACCGATTCAGATGCGGTTTAACGAGCTGCTCAGCGGCGCGCGCAGCGAGGTGGCGGTTGCGATCTATGGCGACGATCTCGATCTGATGGGCATGACCGCAAGACAGGTCGCAGCCGTGCTTGCAAAAATCCGGGGTGCCGCCGATCTGCGTATTGCTCAGACTGAAGGGTTCCCGAGCCTTGATGTCGAATTCGACCGCAATAGCATCGCGCGTTACGGGCTGACCATGGAGGATGTCGCTGATACCGTGGCGGCGGCGCTCGGCGGGCGCCCGGCCGGACTCCTCTTCAACGGCGACCGCCGTTACCAGATCGTTGTGCGCGTGCCGGACGCCGAGCGCAATGACCTCGAAGCATTGGGTGCGCTGCCCGTTATGTTACCCGAGACCAGCGGCTCCCACCGTCAATTCTTGCCTTTGCGCGAGCTGGCGAGACTCGAGTTCTCGGAAGGATTGAACGAGATAAGCCGGGATAACGGCAAACGGCGCCTCTTCGTGGAGGCCAATGTGCGCGGTCGCGATATCGGTTCCTTCGTGGACGAGGCCCAATCGGCAATCGCCCGGGACGTGCAGATCCCACCCGGCTCGTGGCTCGAATGGGGCGGCCAATTCAAAAATCTTCAGCGGGCGGTGCGACGGCTGGAGTTGGTTGTTCCCATTTGCATGGTGTTGATTGCCGGCGCTCTGTTCATGGCGCTCGGCAGCCTGTTGCTGACTTTGACGGTCTTTACGGCGGTGCCTCTCGCAATGGCGGGCGGCGTTTTTGCCATCGCGCTGCGCGGAATCCCATTTTCTGTCTCTGCCGCGGTGGGTTTCATCGCGGTTTCCGGCGTCGCCGTTCTTAATGGGCTTGTCCTCATAGCGTCCATTCGGCGCCGATTGGAACTCGGTGACGATGTTTTTGGCGCGATCTTTGACGGTGCACTCGAACGGGTCCGGCCGGTATTAATGACGGCTCTCGTTGCCTCACTTGGCTTTGTGCCAATGGCAATCGCCACCGGTACGGGAGCCGAGGTTCAAAGACCGCTCGCCACTGTGGTGATCGGCGGGCTTATCACGTCAACGGCGCTGACCCTGTTCTTGCTACCCGCTGTTTGCGCACTTGTATTACGCCGGTCCGAAGCAGGGCGAGACGACCGCTCCGCTGAAGATAAATCGACATCCCTGGCGCGGAAAACAGATTTGCGGGCCGCCGAATAGCTGCACCACTGTGCGCGAGATCTTAAATGAACCTGCGTTGATCGGACGCCGGTCGCGCGCAGAATGCACGTCTGCTGGCTTTCAAACGCCAGCGTAACAGACCGCTCGGCGTGGTCGGACGCCTTCAGAATAAGGGTGGGGGGCAAAGCGCCGGCAGCGCGAGGCGTTCGGCGATGCGCAAAGCTACGCCGGTTACTCACCGCCTTTCAAACAGCAATTTCTGCCATCGAAGACCTCACGCGGCTCCGGCCCGGCTCGAACGCGGGCTTTGAGGATGTGCCCATCTGGCCCCCGGGGGCGCTGGCTCGCCGCTCACGAGATGCCAGCTTGCGCCTCGGAAGGCGAGCTCATCACCTCGATGGTCAGATGAGAAATCGACCGGAAGCCCGCCAGCTTGGTTCGATAGTAATTCGGGCTGCGCCCCACCTGCGCGCTGATCGAAACGATCGCGCCTAGGTGACCAGGACCGAGGCGCCACAGATGAAGATCAGCGACCTCGTCGCCACCGCTCTCGATCGTTTGCCGGAGACTTTCCGTCATGCGCCGGTCCGGGTTCATGTCGAGCAGGATGGCGCCGGTGTCGCGAACGAGGCCGAAAGCCCAACTGGCAATAACCAGGGCTCCGATGATGCCAGCCAGCGGGTCCATCCACAGCCAGCCGACCGCGCGAGCCAGCAACAGGCCGGCTATGACCAGCGCCGAGACCGCGGCATCGCCAATGACGTGGATCGCGGCAGCCCGCATATTGTTGTCGCGTCGGGCAGCATCGTCGGCATGCTGGTGCTCCGCGAAGACGGCGAAATGTTCCTCGCCGTCGATGCGCACACCCGCCGTGAAGGCATGGGGCTCCGGGATCTCATCGATCGATTCCAGAAAGCCACCCCGGTCGGCCATGGTGAACAACTGGCGAGTGCCGTCGGTCCGCACAGTCTCGACCGTCGTTTGTGCGGTTAAGGTTAGCCCGGATTCGGCGCGCAGCCGGAATCGCGCTGGCGCATGACGTTCGACGATCTTGAGTGCAATCACGCCGGTGCGCGTCACAATGCGGTGCCCTCCCCCATCGGCATGTTCGCTGCCAGCGTGGCCTGGTCCGGACCACTCCAGGCCGCCGTGGAAGTGATCATGATGATCTGCGCCGCGGTCGAGGAGCCATGCGCTTGCAATGTTGACGGCGAGCCCCGCACAGGCAATCGGGATCGCTTCGGCAAAGTCGATCTCGACCGGCGCAAAGATACGTCTCACGGATTCGTAGCCGATCAGCAGGGCGATCATCCCGAGAATGATGCCGCTCGTGAACCCGGCGAGATCGCCAAATTTCCCGGTCCCAAACGTGAAACGCGGATCGTCGGCGTGTTCGCGCGCATAGCTGTAGGCGAGCGCGGCGAGTAGCAGCGCACCGGCGTGCGTGCTCATGTGCAGGCCGTCGGCCACCAGAGCGATAGAGCCAAAGAACAGACCGCCAATGATCTCGGCGATCATCATCGCGCCGCAAAGGGCGATCACCGCCCACGTCCGGCGTTCATTCCTCTCGTGCCCGGCGCCGAGGAACACATGAGAATGCGAAAGCGGTACGGCGGAAAGGCTGGCGTTGCTCATTCTAGACCCTGCTTGCCACGTTGGGACGGCTTCCTGCCCTCGTGAACCCGAAAAGGCGCAGTCGGTTGCAGCTCCGATTTGCACCGCGTCCGCAATCGAAGGCAAAGCATCCTGCGGTCGCGGTGGTAGCCCGGAACTGCCAGCGCCAGAGATCAGCCGTTCCTCCGACGCCCATCGGTAGGCCACGCGCGGCTCGTTGAAAAGTTGCCGCCCCGCGCAGCTCAACCCGTGAAAGCCCTTGCTAACATCGACGGTCTTCAGCGCTCGCCAAAGCCCAGCAATGTGGCTGGAAACCTGACGGCACGAAACGGGCGTTGTCCTTGCCGCGAAGCCGAATGTAGCGACGTATTTTCAGATTCGCAGAACCGACAAGATTACCAAGGTGCTTGACGCCATTCACATACGCAACGGCGCTGGTAATCAGAAATTGTGGCATGGTGCGCGTCCTCTGTCATTGCCCGGGCGCCGAACCCGAACCGCAAACAAAAAAGCCCTCCGCTCCGGACGGAAGGGGCCTCGGCATCGGCTGCCACTTGCGCGGACGCACGTCAGCCGCTTCCGCCGGAGCCGATGCGCTCGGGCGGGGACATTCGAGCAGTGGCGAGCAAGATCAAGAACGACACGTATTTCGGTAACTGCGCGCTGCTCGGTGCAATCGCTTTTTTTGTGAAGCTCGACGTCGGCATTTGGCCCGCTCGCTCTGGCCGGCGTCCGACGGGGCGAGCGGGACCACATAACCCTTCGTGGAAGGACGCAGAAGCGTCCTAGTTAGGCCGCCGCTGTCTTCACCAGCGTCCGCAGTTCGCCGTCGAGTGCCCTTAGGGCGGCAAGGGCGATCGCGAACTCGGACCGTCCGATTGCCGCCCACACGGTGGCGGTCTGGTTCAATAGCCCGGCTACCGTGCAAGGCAACTCGGCCGCCTCCGACAGGGCCCCCTTTTCGTTGATCAGATAGCGCCGGTTGAGAGCGAACAGGACCTGGACCGCGCAGCTTAGTGCCCTATATGCGCAGCCGGCAATGTGGGTTTGATCACCGCGTGCGATCGCTCGCTCCCCGTTTTCGATGCTGAACAGAACCTCCCACAGGAACTCCCTCAGCAGCGCTTGACGGAGCTTGTCGGGGTATGGCGAGGTCGAGGCCTTCAACTCGGCTATCGAACCTCGCGGATCATGCAACGGCCGGCAAAGCGCGACCTCTCCCATCCAGATTGCGGAGCAGAAACCATGCGGATGCCCAGGCTGGTAATCCATCGAGATCCGCCCGGCGCGGCAGTTGGCGATGACGGCGCGAACCGACTCGATGCCGCGATATAGCAGATCGACTTTACAGCCTTCGATCGTCAGCCATCCCCCACCAATGATGCGAGGTCCCCAGCCTCCGACCGCCGTTACCGCCGCCGCGTCAGCGTCGTCGACCAGTTGTTTCACGACGATCAGCAGGCGATCGGTGTCCAGCAGTTTTTCTTGTCGATAATAGAGTCCGATATCGTAATCGGATGCTGCAATGGCAGCGTCCCTGGCGCGCGAGCCACCAAGGACAATCGCGACGACGCCCGATACCCGCGCCAGTTCGGGGACGATGCGCGTCAATACAGGGTCCGTGACGCCAGCCACCTCATTAATCCTCGCTGTCAAAGGTCGTTCGCGCAATGGAACCGGCGCACATCGGGCAACGGCCGCGGACACCACTCAAGCTGCTCATGCCTCATGCAATCGGGTCGTAGGCTCGCTCCTTTTTAGTTCCTCACCGGCCCCTGGCCGACCCGCCCCGCATGAAAGTCTGTTCTACATTTCTGTGCCGCGTTGGATTTTTTTACTCACTTTCTTCCCAGGATCGTCATGACGGCTCGCTGCCCATTTGTCCTTAGATCTCGAACGAGCAGGCAATTCCCTGGCATCCAGCGAGGGCACTGCGGGCCTACTGCGAAGGTCTCTGCAAAGACCAGCGATTAACCCGTTGATGACGTCTTCTTTTGCAGGGAGCGGCCGTTTGACGTCGGCGCCTACGACAGCGCCGATGCGAACTTGGCACGGCCTTTGAAGAAATTAACGAAGGCGCGGTCAAGATTGAACGTAAGCGGTGTATTAACCGCTTACGATTGAACTGTCGCGGACGGCTTGTCGCCACGCACCTCCCTAGGGTCAGACCTCCTCGCCTTGTTGGCCACGAAACGGACAGCGCCGAACTGCCGGTCGACGAAATGGCCCTGTTCTGGCTGTGGATAGAGCCGGATTTCTAACCTCAGGAGGTCTTAACCTAGCAAGAGGGGGCATTACTCCCCATGCGTAAAAGGGCTTCCTGCGCGCGTCTCGCTGAACGTGCTCACCCGTGGGGAACACTGGCACGCCGTCAATGCAGGCTTCGTTGTGCTGGAGTTAGTGTTGATCGTACCGGCTGCGCTCGCGAGCAGCTATGCAAGCGGAATGGCGAATCAAGCACCGGATCGGACGCAGCCGGAGCTAGCCTTGGGCCGCGATACGCCAATCCGCAGACAGTGAGACCGGACGGGCGAGCGTGCCGGGCTAATTTACCGACGTCCGGTCTCATTCCAATCAGTCGACCTCGCGAGAAATTACTCAGCAGGTGAAAAATCCTCCACCTGACTCGCGGCCTCGGGCCGGGCGCCACGACCCAGGAAGAGTATCTGCAAGGCTGGCACGACCACCAGCATGATGACTGGTCCGACCAGCATACCGCCGACAACGACGGTCGCAAGGGGTCGCTGCACCTGGCTGCCGACGCCCGATGAGACAGCGGCGGGAAGCAGGCCTATGCAGGCGGACAACGCGGTCATCAGCATGGGCCGCATGCGCTGTTCCGCCGCGTGGTACATCGCGGCAATGGTGTCGAATTGGTGCTGCTCTATCACCTGATGGAAGTAGGTGATGATCAGGATGCCATTCATTACCGATACGCCGAACAACGAAACGAAGCCGATTGCAGCGGAAATGCTGAAGTCCAATCCTGTCACATAAAGCGCAAGTACACCCCCGCCTATCGAAAACGGTATTCCGGCCAAGGCCAGCAGGCTGTCGCGCAACGAATTGAACAAGGCATAGAGCAGCGCCAGGATCAGAACCAAGCTGACCGGGACGATGATCGCCAGCCTTTTTTGAGCTTTTTCGAGATCTTCAAATTCCCCCGCCCACACCAGGCGATACCCATTTGGCAGGTTGACATTCTTGGCGATCCGCGCCTGCGCCTCTTCGACAGCACCCGCGAGATCGCGGCCGCGTACGCTGAACTTGATCGGCAGATAGCGCGAGCTGCTCTCGTGGTAGATGTATGATGCGCCAGTGTCGAGAGTAATGGTGGCTAAGTCGCGCAGCGGAATATAGGCGTTACCGCCGTTGCCGCCGGCAATCTTAATCTCCGGTATCGCTTCAAGAGTGTTGCGGTATTGTTCAGGAAGGCGAACCGTGACGTTGAATTGGCGGTCCCCTTCCAACAAGGTGGTCGCCACTGTACCGCCGAGGGCGGCCTGAACCGTGGCGTTAATGTCGCCGGTGTTGAGGCCATAGCGTGCCGCCTTTTCGCGGTCTATCTTGATGTTCAGGTTTGGTTGTCCGAGAACATGAAAAATACCGAGATCGGTGATGCCCCGAACCTGCTTCATTTCGTGGACGACCTCGCTCGCAAGCCGCTCCTGAACCGTCAGGTCGCGCCCAATTATCTTCACCGAGTTGGCGCCTTTGACGCCTGACAGCGCCTCCTCGAGGTTGTCCTGGATATATTGGGAGAAATTGAACGTAGCGCCGGGCACTTCGTCGGTAAATTCCTGGTTTAGCTGCTCGATCAGTGCGTCTTTGGTCAAACCGCTCGGCCACTCGTCGAATGGCTTGAGCGGCACAAACAGCTCGACGTTGGAAAACGGCGACGCGTCGCTGCCATCATCCGGCCGGCCATGCTGCGAGACCGCGGTGACAACTTCCGGATGCCGCAACAGAACCTCGCGCAATTTGCGCGCCGCCGGAGTGCCCGACTCCAACCCGGTCGATGGCGGCAATTGCACGCGAATCCAGAGATTGCCTTCTTCCAGATGCGGCAGGAACTCGCCGCCGAGCTGAGAGCCGATCAACGCGGTTACGCCCAGAAACATCAAGGCCATGACGACCATCGTCTTGCGGTGCGAAAGCGACCAGCGCAGGACCGGCGTGTAGACGGTGCGCAGTATGCGCACCAAGATCGTTTCAACTTCCTGCACGTGCTCGGGAATCAGCATCGAGGCGAACGCAGGAGTGACCGCGAAGGTGGCGAACAATGCCCCCGCCAGGGCGTAGCCATAGGTTTGTGCCATCGGCCTGAAGATCTGGCCTTCCACGCTCTGCATCGTGAACAGCGGCACGAAGGCCGCGACGGTGATCGCGGCGGAGAAAAAGATGGCGTTGTCGACCTGCAGGGAGCTGACCAGTATCAGGCGCAGTCGGTCGGTCCACTGACTGGCGAAACCGGGCCTTTCCTTGGTGGGGTCTGCCCCCCAATGTTCCTCCGCCAGTTCGCTGAGGGCCACCTGCCTTTGCTCCGGCCGCGCTTGGAAATTGCGGAATATGTTCTCGACCATGATCACAGCCGAATCCACAATGATCCCGAAGTCGACCGCGCCAACTGATAAGAGGTTGGCGTCCTGACCGGTCAGCACCAGCATGATGACGCTAAAAGACAGAGCAAAAGGAATGTTGGTGGCGACTACGATGGCGCTGCGCAGATCGCCGAGAAAAATCCACTGGATCAAGAAGACGAGAATGCACCCGAAAATGAGGTTGTGCAGCACGGTGTGTGTGGTGACTTCCACCAGCGACGCGCGGTCGTAATACGGCACAAGCTTCACCCCCGGCGGCAACGTGCCGTCAGTATTGAGCTTCTCGACTGCGGCTTTGACTTTCGGCAGCACGTCGTTGGTGTGCATGGTCCGGTTCATCACCACGATGGCGAGCACCACGTCATCGTCATGATCTTTCCCGGCGATGCCGAGCCGAGGTACGTTGCCGACTGAGACCTGGGCGACGTCCTTCACCAGCACAGGAACACCATTGTACTGCGCCAGAACCGTGTTCTCGATGTCCTGGGTTCGATAACCTCTCGTCAGATCCTCGTCGCCGCCGCTGTCCAACAGCCCGATGCCGCGAATATTGATAGACTGTTGGCCGACCGTGACCTCACGCCCGCCGATATTGATATTGGCGTTGTTCAGTGCCGAGATGACTTGCGGAATGGTGACGCTGTAGGCGTCGAGCTTGTGCAGATCGACGTCTACATTGTACTGTTTGGTAGGGCCGCCCCAAGGGTTGATTTGCACGACGCCGGGGACCGAGAACAGGCGGCGCGTGGCGATCCAGGTCTGTACGGTACGCAGGTTTGTCAACCCGAAGTTTGGCGGACCGACCACCTGAAAGCGATAGATTTCGCCGACCGTGCTCGACATCTGGATCTGCGGCACCTGGTTTTGCGGTAACGTCACGTTTTGCTGCAGGTTCAGGCCAGTTTGCGTCAGCGCGAAGTAGAAGTCGGTGCCGTATTTGAAGGTAAGCCGGACAAATGACAGGCCGTAAAATGAAGTTGAGCGGATGTTCTCCAGGCCGGGCGTCGGATAGAGGCCGACCTCTATCGGAATGGTATAGTAGCGCTCCATCTCTTCGGCCGAGAGCCCCGGCGCCTGCGCGGTAATTTCGAGAATCACAGGTGCCGGATTAGGATAGGCCTCGATATTGAGCTGCGTGAAGGCGACGATCCCGGCGCCGAAAAATATCAATAGACCCATCAACACGATGGGACGCCGGGTCAGGCCAAACGTTAGGATTCCCTTGAGCACGAAACCCCCCTTGCTGTCGCTATTTTTGGCCTTCGGTCGCGATCTGGCGACCCGCCTTGCCGCTCACCCGCCCGCCTGGCCGATGACCAGCATATTGCTCAGAAACACCGCGCCGTCGGTGGCTACCAGTTCGCCCGGCTGGACGCCTTCAAGGATCTGGCGATAGCCATCCCTTTGCATGCCGATCTTGACGGTGCGCTGGGTGAAGCGCCGCCGGTCGCTGGTGACCCAGACGGTCATCGTGCCGTCGCCTTCACGCACGACGCCGTCGAGCGGAACCGCCAGCGAGCGCTCCGGGTCGCCGGTACGGATGGTGAAGGTCGCGAACATGTTGGAGCGCAGCTCGTGATTGGGATCGTCGATGGTCGAACGGACAAGCATTCGATGAGTGTTGGGATCGACCATCGAGTCCATCGTGGTGATCCGCCCCTCAAACAGCTTGCCCGGATAGGCCAGGACCGAGACCTTCACCTCCTGACCCAGATGGATGAGCGGAAC
>JASHRR010001284.1 GCA_030037185.1 Xanthobacteraceae bacterium
ACGCCGAATTGCTTCGCCAGATTGCGTTTAAGGGAACCGCGAAAACCGCAAGCCAATACGTTTGCGCCTACATAAGTGACCGCACGGGCGGAGGTTGACACATTAGGGTCGTGGCCGGGCCTATCGCGGCTGTTTTGTTGGTGGAAGCTTCACCCTTTCATCCGTCCCGCGTGCTCATACCTGAAGGGTGGAAAGGGCCAATGCCCACGTGTCCAGGGCAACGCCGGAAATTGAAGTGAATCGACTTCGACGCCCATTTCGTTCACAAGACGCGGATGAGGGACGCTGAAGGTAGCACTTAAGATTTCCAACTCGCCTGAGGCCGCCAAGGCCGCGAGGTGGCGACGTGATTGGGTTACATTGGAACCTGCAGTAAACACAAGTCCGCCCATGACTCCAGCCCCGAAAGGCGCCAGGTTAGCGAAGGCTAACCGTGCGCACCCGCTCCGGCCGAAAGCGGCCATTGCCGATTTCGATCGCTTTAATCGGTTGGCCGAAGGCTCTCTTGCCTCCCCCAGGCGAGGCAAGGGAGGCGGGGCAGCCCGGGAGAGCATGCTGCCAGGCGCTGAGGCGCCACATCGCCCGATCACCATCGATCCCTGCCCGCAAGTGGGAGGGAAGGAGCGCCCATGACCCCGGCTCCTTTGTCCTGCGTCACGGCGCGCCCCGCACCGCGCGTCTTTGATCACGTCGATACCTGGGTGTTCGACCTCGACAACACGCTCTATCCGCATCACCTCAACCTTTGGCAGCAGGTCGATGAGCGCATTCGCAACTACATAGCAAAATTCCTCGACACCACTCACGACGACGCCTTCCGCAAGCAGAAGGATTTCTACCGCCGCTACGGCACCACCATGCGGGGTATGATGGTCGAGCATGGGATGAACCCCGATGATTTTCTCGATTTCGTCCACCAGATCGATCATTCTCCTATCGAACCGAACCCGGCGCTCGGCGCCGCGCTCGACAACCTGCCGGGCCGCAAGCTCATTCTCACCAACGGCACGCGGGCTCACGCCGACGCCGTCACCAGGCGTCTCGCCGTTGCCCACTATTTCGAGGATGTTTTCGATATCATCGCTGGCGAACTTGAGCCGAAGCCGTTCCCCCAGACTTATCAACGCTTTCTTGCCCGGCATGGAGTTGACGCCGGGAAAGCGGCGATGTTCGAGGATCTTTCGCGCAATCTCCAGGTGCCGCATGCGCTCGGCATGAC
The DNA here is from genome assembly GCA_030037185.1 of Xanthobacteraceae bacterium. The sequence goes on from JASHRR010001284.1 coordinate 1,220, forward strand.
GACCGTGCTGGTGGTACCGCAGCGCACCCGCGAGGTGTTTCGCGAAAGCTGGGAACTGGAAGGGCGCGATGCCGCCCATGTCGATCACGTCACCGACGATCTGGTGGGATTTCTGCAGGCGATCGCCGCGGCGCGCAGGTAGCCGCGGGCTGAGCCCAACGAAACACGATAACGGCGTCACCGCTCAGTTCGGGCTAGGGCTCAAGCCGACCACCGGCCAAAAGGTGTATTGGGGATCATTGACATTGGCGCGCGGGTTCGCGACACAGCGACGCCGTGCCTGAGCCACGCCAGGTCTCGCCCGGAACCGGCGCGGCTCTTTCCGAGGATATTTTCGCAATGTCGTATGACCAGCTCGCCAAAATCATCGACGACGCCTTCGAAAACCGACACGACTTAAATCCCACCACCAAGGGTGCGGTGCGCGACGCCGTCGATGAGGCGCTTGGTCTGCTCGACCGCGGCGCCGTTCGGGTCGCCGAAAGGCGCAACGGCATCTGGCACGTGAACCAATGGCTCAAGAAAGCCGTGCTGCTGTCGTTCCGCCTTGCTGAGATGAGCATCTTGCCGTTCGGCGCCGAAGGGGCGCGAGCCTGGGGATGGGACAAGGTGCCGCTCAAATACGACCAATGGCCGCGCGAGCGATTCGAGAAGGCGCAATTCCGGGCGGTTCCGGGCGCGATCGTGCGACGCTCCGCCTACATTGCGCCCAACGTCGTGTTGATGCCGTCCTTCGTGAATCTTGGCGCATACGTGGATTCGGGCACCATGGTGGATACCTGGGCCACGGTAGGCTCCTGCGCGCAGATCGGAAAGAATTGCCATATCTCCGGCGGCGCCGGCATCGGCGGCGTGCTGGAGCCGCTGCAGGCCGGACCCGTGATCGTCGAGGACAACTGTTTCATCGGGGCGCGCTCGGAAGTCGCGGAGGGTGTGATCGTGCGCGAGGGATCGGTGCTGAGCATGGGGGTTTTCATCGGAGCCTCGACCAGGATCGTGGACCGCGACACCGGCGAAGCCTTCACCGGCGAGGTGCCCGCTTATTCGGTGGTCGTACCAGGCACCTCGTCCGGCAAACCCCTGCGTGACGGCTCACCTGGGCCGGGGCTCTACTGCGCGGTGATCGTCAAGCGCGTAGATGAAAAGACCCGGGCGAAGACGACCATCAACGAATTGCTGAGGGAATGGTGATATCAGCGTAAACCTCGACCACTCAAAGATAATCAGTTAAATCAGGAGCCTGTCAGCCGCTGGTGATATGCAGCGGTGATATCAATGGCTGTAGGGATGGGCATCACCGAGGCTGGCATCGAGTCCGATACGCCATACGGCTTGGGACCTTCACCGATCTACGGGCTCAGCAATCGCCAGCTCGTCACTGGATCAAAGGAGCTATCTGACACGGCCCGAGCTGGTCAAGTGGCGTAACGCTCACCCTTCGGAGCCAACGCTGATATGTCCGCCGCTTCTGGTGTTGCAAGCTGAGAGGCGAACCATTTCTTGAATCCGTCGGGATCGGCGTCCGACAACGAAGGCACGGGCCCAGGCCGTCCAGCCGATTATCCGCAGCAAGTTGATGTGCGGTGCTGGTACCGCCCGCCGAAGGTTCACAATAACGACAGCGCCTATTCCATGCTGAAAAGCTTTAACGACAGAACCGGTGTATCTGTCGCCGTGTCCGCCAAGAGCCATGCGGATAATCTTCACACCATACTTCTGTAATTGCTCCAATAGGTCGTCTTTCGTGTGGTCACTCGCTTGGTCGGCCACAATATTCGCCCCTACGATTACGCTTTGTCCTATGGCACGATCAATAGCGAGAGTTCCGAAAGACAAACACGCGAACAACAAATAACGAAAAAGTTTTCCGAACATAGACACTTCCCGAAGGCACAGACCATTCTCGACGGGTGGGCGTCGTCATTGAAGAAATCGCCATCACGTAATTCGGTGAACTACAAGCCAAGACTTCCGTCGGTTCGCTCCTTGTGAAGGTTGAGTGTCATGAAAATGCTATTTGGGTCCGGCACATAATCTCCAAATGGAGGACACTCGACGAAGCCATGGCTCCTATAAAAGGCAACTGCGGGTCGGAAGTAGTCCCATGAGCCCGTCTCCAGGCTCAAGCGCGAAATTCCATGCGACCGTGCGACCGAAATAATGTGCCGCAGGATGGCGCTACCTGCGCCCTTCCTTTGCGCAGCTTGGACGGTGCGCATCGATTTCACCTCACCATGACCCTCAGAAAGTTGCTTTAATGCTCCCATCGCAACGAGAGCGTCGCCATCCCACACGGTCCAAAACTTGATGTCGGGCGATTGCAGCCCTTTAAGGTCCAACGCGTGCGCACTGCCTGGTGCGGTGTGTGTCCGGGAGTTGGTGAGGTGATAATGAAGCAAGTCAATGACTCGCTGGTCCGTTAAATCGCCAGGAATGATCTGCATGAATCCTCCTCTGATCCCTCGGTGCACGACAACAATGTACGTTGCGCGATTTGGCTCACACCACCGTGCCGCCGGATCTTCGGAAATCCTATCAGAACGTCTGAAAGTGGCCCGACCCGGACGGAAGGATCGGCGCCAGCCATCGGGCGCCGGGAATAGCGGACCTGCCGGCGGAACAACACACCGGGCGCAGTCGGCGGTGAGGCCCTCAAACCGCGCCTGCGGAGTCCGCTGGCGCTCGCGCCGCATGTAAAACTTGCGCTCATCCTCGTGCGTGACGCGAAAGCCGAGGCGCTCGTAAATCTCACTGCGTCCTCGATCAAGGATCAAGGCCTTGACCACCAGCCAATCGATCGCGGACGCTCGGGGTAGTGAAAACAAATCCAGCCCCGCGGCTCAGTGCCAATGCCCTGCCCTCGCAAAGGGCGGTCTACGAACAGTTGGGCGAGAAACAACGTGTCTTCTTTCACGAAGCTTTGCAACCAACCGATGTTCGTGCCATCGAAAGTGATCACCTGTGAGGCCGCTGTGACCGGCATGATTCGAGAAGCTCCATGACACCAACTTGTGTCCCCGACCAGAATCAACTTCTGACCGATCTGGCAACATCAGTGCGGATGAGGTTAGGCGACAACTTTGGCACAGTGTACCTGCAGGGTTCATGTGCAGTCGGCGATGCGGACGAGTGACGTCGATTCCTGGTAGCCATCGTCAAGCGATAGTCCCGAGTGGTGGCGCAAGCACTGGGTCAACACCGAGCTTGTCGAGATTGAGGTGGCGGACAGCTTGGCCGATGGCTCGGGCGGAGTGGAGCGAATGCTGCGCGGAAAGTTGGCGCTGGCCTCGTCTCAGCGGCGGCCAAGGAGGATGCTTGGCCTGGATCAAGGGCAGGTCTTCGGATTCACTCGGGTAGTCGCAACGCGGTCGGGCTGATAGCCCCATTCGAACGTCGGAAGCGTTGCGCGCTAATCGAGTTATCGCCTCGCACGAGAGCGAACACTCAATGAGCGAGCGATGATTTGACGCCGACCCTTCGGTCCGGGTGGGGCCCATTATCGGAAGCAAAAAGCGCGGGGTTCGGGAACCATGTGGTCCTTCTTTGACGTGATGGCAAGGTCCCCTCGATAGCTGAGAATGCGAGCTGACCGTTTTTCGGGGCACACGAGTGATCGACCTAACGGACTGCGACCGAGAGCCGATACATATTCCCTCCGCTATACAGCCCCACGGCACTTTACTGGTCGTGGAACCGGGTTCAGGAAGGGTAATTCAGACAGGAGTGGGCGCGGAGAGGCTGATTCCTCTCTCCTCGCCGCCTTTCGGTCAGCGACTGACCGACGTCTTGGGGGTACCAACAGGCATTGTCGGACGCGCAGCATACTCAAGAAAGCCGGTCTATATCAGCTCCCTGGTCCCGGAGCTGGCGGGCCACGCCGACATCGACATAACCGCACACCGAGCCGACAGGCTCATCCTCATAGAAATCGAGCGCGCGCTCGCCGCCCGCCCGTCAGCCGCTCACATGTTAGGCCTTGTTCGGTCGATCGCAGCCACGTTGCAGCTGGGCCAGGACTTACTCGCCACATGTCGATCCGCAACCCGCGGGCTCCGTTGTTTAACCGTTTAATCGGCTTCGCCCGCGTCATGATCTACCGCTTCTCGCCGGACGGCCCTAACCCGAACCCCGCGTACCCGCCCTCATTCGGGAGAGAGCCGGAAATTTGGGGCGCCCTTTATGCCGTGGAGGGTTCTCGTCTAGGAAACCGCGTCATCCTGCGCCGTGTGATGGAATGCGGTAGCGGGGCTGAGCGACGCGCCACGCAGTTTCTTGCGCACGGACTAGAGGATCGCACCGCATGGCGCGGGTTCCTGGCGCGGTTGGAGGCCCTGCAATATTGCGGTGAGGCATTCGAGTTGGCGGTGCTCGGAGCCGAGCGCGTGTTCCAAACGTATCTCGATTTGGCAGGCCGGCACTTACGATGAGCCTACTCACGATGAGCTGGCCCGCAGTTTTTGTGAACCTGATACGACAGGCCGAGCGACGACTCCGGACTGGGTCACCCCTGGTCCGTGACGACGCACTGCCGCCAACAGCGGCTCTGCCTTCAGCAGAAGGAGGATCGGCCGGGTGTGTCGAGGCATGTGGCCGGACGAACGCAAGGAGCCTCACGAAGGCGATTGACCCGTCTTGAGGCTGCACGGCCCGCAGAGGGTCGCCCCAGCGTCTCGATGGCCTCCCTGCGTGAGGCTATGTAGCCCCAGGCGCCAAGCAGCCGGGCGAACTCGACTTATCCCAGGGGCCTCATGCGGAATCTTATGGCAGGACATGCCATCGCCGTTGCGGCGCGAGCTTCTCGCTCCGGCCCCGCCGCCGAGAGGCCCTTCGCCTCCCCGCTGTCGGAAGCGGCCAGCCACCAAAACGCACCAGTGAGTCTCCTCGGAGTCTGTGGGGCCACGTGGGGGCGAAGGGGCGCCGCCCTGCCCCCCGACCTCTGCCATGAAATGCCCAAGGGAGCGGCATTAACGTTTCCGCTAGGCTCACGGGTGCCTCGGCGGAAGTCTCCGTTGCGGTGTGTCGAGGATGAGCGTCGGAGAGCCTTGCAAGGTGCTCACTAGAGGTGATATCACTCAGCTCGGCTGATAGCTCAGAAACGCTGATTTGACGGGGATTTATCAGCTCACTACAGAGTTGCCGAGGGATTGATCGCCGGGCGGAGAGATGCACGACGGTGTTCGGTTGGACGCGAAGCAAGC
>JASHRR010001285.1 GCA_030037185.1 Xanthobacteraceae bacterium
TTCCAGCGCCAGGCCGAGGCCTCGCTTGCCCGCCAGAGCGGCAACATCACGCTCGTCGACCGCAACATGCAGGAACTCGTCAATACCTGGCTAACCTTCAGTAGGCCGCTGCCAAAGACGGCTGTTCCGGAAACTGTGGAGAGAGCTTTCGCCACGGGTAAGCCGCAAGTAACGGGCCTGTTCACGGGGCCCGTTACCAAACGGCTTGTGTATGCCATCATCGTGCCCGTGCAGATCGACGGCGAGAATCGCTACGCGCTCCTCAGGTCGCCTGATCAGCACGCCCTTGAACGCGCAGTTGCCGCGAATAAGCTGCCACCTGGTCGACAAGCGGTAGTTTCTGACGACACGCATCGCGTCATCGTACGATCCAACCAGCAGGGCGCGTTCGTAGGGGGGGAATTACCGCGGGCGCAGTGGTATCGCGCCGGACCCGACGGCGAATTTGAGTTTATTGATTCCAAAGGACGACCCTCGGTGGAGGCATATGCGTGGTCGGAATTGACCGGTTGGAAAAGCGCCGTATGGGCGCCCAGGGCTTTGCTCGAGGCTTCGGTTCGGACTCTATGGTGGACCCTCGTTTTCATGGGGGTGCTGGCGCTTACGCTGGTGGTAGGCTTGGCATCATGGCTGGGCCGGCTTATCGCACGCTCGGTTGGTCAGGCGGCGCAAGCTGCGACCACTTTGGGAGAAGGCAGCCCGCTGCCATCCGACGAAACCGCGATCGCCGAGGTCGACACCCTCATGGCGGAGCTTCGACGGGCCGCGGCCAGGCGCCAGGCGGCGGAGCATGACCTGCAGGCGAGCAAAGATAATCTGCAGGTCGCGCTCGATGTAGCCCAGCTTGGGTCATACCGGTATGATCCGCGCCGGCGCGTGTTTTCGGGGGATACGCGCTCTCAGCAGATCTTCGATTTTCCAAAGGATGAGGCGACTATCGAAGAGTTCCTAAAGCTGGTGCATCCCGACGACGTGGACATGGTTCAGGCCAACCTTGAGGCGGCGCTCAATCCCGTTGATCCCAGGCGCTCCGCGAACGAGTTCCGGGTCCGGCGGGGAGACGGCGAGGTCCGCTGGGTGGAGACGCTGGGGCTTGCCCACTTCGATGGGACCGGGCCTGTGCGAAGAGCCGTGAGCTTCCGCGGCACCGTCCAGGACATTACCGAACGCAAGGAGCGCCAAGAACGGGAGCACCTCCTGATGCGCGAGATCAATCATCGTGCCAAGAACATGCTCAGCGTCGTGGACGCGATCGCTCACCAGACGGCAACCAAAGCTCCCGAAGATTTCATCGAGCGCTTCTCCGAGCGTATCCGGGCCCTCGCAGCCAATCAGGACCTGCTGGTCCGGAACGAGTGGCGGGGAGTCGATGTCGAGAAACTGGTGCGCGCACAGCTCGCGCATTTTGCAGACCTTGTCGGGTCTCGAATCGCTGTCGAAGGCCCAAGTCTGCGTCTGAATGCGGCCGCCGCCCAAGCCATCGGTCTCGCACTGCACGAGCTTGCAACCAATGCCGGCAAATACGGCGCGCTGTCAGTGGACGCCGGCCGTGTCGACGTGCACTGGCGGCTTGAGGGCGATAGCTTCGTCATGAGCTGGATTGAGCGCAGCGGGCCACCCGTATCACCACCGGAGCGCCGTGGCTTCGGCAGCGGTCGTCGACTCGATGGCGAAGCTGAGCGTCGGCGGTGAAGTCGACCTTAATTACGCGCCCTCGGGTCTGATGTGGCGACTGACGTGCCCGGTAGCGAACGCGGTGGAGCCCCTGGGAAAGGAGTGTCGACCGGCAAGGGGCGAACAAAAAGCCGTGCCTCGCGCGCCAGTCGTGCCGGTCAAAGGGCCGCCATAGCCGTTTTTGACCCGTTCAGGGCCTCCACGCTTTCCTCCGTGGAACATTATTTGCGTCTCGCGGCCGAAGGCTAAGGCGCTTCCTCGATTTCGTGTCTGCGCCGTGGCCACATGCGATCGAAAGGGAGATGGAACCCGCGGCCTATGGCCTGAAAAAAGCTCATAAATTTTTAGTAGCTTAAAACCTACCATCTGACCGTTCGCAGGATGTGATCAATCGGTGCAGCCAACGCCTCGAAAGCTTGTCGCTTTTCCTCGCGATAGGCGTGCCGATGATACACGCCACGCACCCCCCGATGACGTGCCCGAGAGCGCGTTCCGCATGATCGGGGGCGACGCCAGCCTGAGACATCAAGGACCGGGCGGTTCGCCTCAAGTCAAGGATTGTCCAGCCGGGCACCGTGATCTTGTCCACCTCGTCGCCGTATGCCTCTGCGATCTTGCACCGCTCTGCCAACATGAGTGCGTCAAAGTGTGCTTTCCATTTGGAGAAACCGCTAATGGGCGTCCCGTCGTTAGTTGTGAACACGTAGCCCGAGGTGCCCAGCTTGATGCGACGAGCTTCTTGCAACATCCTCAATGCCGCGCCCGACAGCGGGACCTCAAAATCAATTTTCGTCTTGTACCGCGCGGCAGGGATCACCCAAACACTGAAGTCGTCGTTGTCGATCTCCGACCACAACATACGCGCGGCCTCCTCGCGCCGTGTCGCCGTCAGCAGGGTGAAGCGCAGTAGGCGGGGAGACGGGTGACCATAATCGCCAGGTCAATCTCTATCCTCCCAAGGCCAGCCGTGGCGTATCGCTGCGCTCCGCCCGGCTAACAATTTCGGGCTGGGGTCCTGTGCTGCACCTTGACTCTGCCAGTTGCCCCGTCAGTTTCGATTTCTCTTTTGCTTGGATTTTGCGCACGTTCCCAGCGCTCCAGCGCATTCGCGGCCGGGCAGGTCAGCCGCCACATCACGCCTGAGGTCGCGTAATTAAGCTCGACCTCACCGCGGACGCTTTGTTTCATCATCGAGTGGACGACGGTGCTGCCGAAACCATGGCGCTCTGATGGTGACACGGGGGGCCCATCGCGCTCAGTCCAGCTCATCATGAAGATATCGCCCTCAAGCTGCCAGCCCAGATCGACGTGACCGGCGTCCACCGACAGCGCACCGTATTTGCCCGCATTGGTCGCCAGCTCGTGCACTGCCATACCGATGGCTTGGGCAGCGGCCGCATTCAAGCGCAGCCTGGGGCCGTCCATCTCGATCCGAGACCCGACAAGATCCGTAAAATGCGCAAGCTGCGCGCGCACTAAGTCCTCGACATCAGCTCCCTGCCACTTGTTCCGGACGAGCAGGTCCTGACTGGCTGCAAGAGCCCGGATGCGCTCATTAAAGCGCCCGACAAAGTCTTCAGGCTCTCGAGCCGCCGTCTGGCGGGCGACGGCCTGCACGAGACTGAGCATGTTCTTGGCGCGATGATTGACCTCGCGCATCAGAAAGAAAATCTGATCCTCGTAAGCCTTCCGCTCGGTCGCATCGTACGCCATGGAAACAAACAGAC
>JASHRR010001286.1 GCA_030037185.1 Xanthobacteraceae bacterium
ACGAGGTCGATCAGCATTGGGGCCGGCTGTTCATGGGGGCCGCGCTGTCGACGGTGATCGGCATCGGCGCCGAGCTCGGCTCCAACGCCAACGACAGCGCCATCGCGTCGGCGCTGCGGCAGGGCTCAAGCAACAGCCTCAGTCAGACCGGTCAGCAAATCACGCAGCGCAACCTCAACATTCAGCCGACACTCACCATCCGGCCGGGGTTTCCGGTGCGGGTGATCATCAATCGCGACCTCGCTCTCGCAGCCTGGCAGGGCTGAAAGACCTGGTCGCAGACACTGTTTTATCGTGGAGGTAAGCCATGGCCGATCTGAAACTTGGTCCGTTGCCCAATCAAAAAATGGTGCGGGTCACGATCATGCTGCCGGAGCCTCTCAGGCAAGAGCTTGATGCCTATGCGCTCGAGCACAGCAGGCTCTATGGACCCGTAGAAACCGCAGCATTGATACCGCACATGCTGGAGGCGTTCCTCCGTGCGGATCGCGCCTGGTGCTGCCGTCGAAGACAGATTCGGAACCAAGTCTCGACCGACCCGGCCGCTTAACACGCCATAAGCCGATTTCTCGATCGTAAACGATGAGCCGCGGACCACTCCGTTTTAAGCAATCCGACGTCACCAAGGCGGTGCGCGCGGTCGTCGCTGCCGGCATAGGTGTTCGGGAAGTGGTAGTAGACGCCAACGGCGCAATCCGGATAATCGTAGGCGAGCCGGCTAATACCTCAAGTGTCGTAGACAACCAGGATGACCTCGACCGTGAGTTGGCGGAATTTGAGAGGGCACGCGGGTGAAGATTGACCTTAAGGGCATCCACAGGGTCACCACGGGGGGACATACGTACTACTACGCCTGGCGCGGCGGCGGTCCACGGCTGCGCGGAGAGCCCGGATCGCCGGAGTTCATCGCCTCCTACTACGAAGCCTGTGCTGAGGCCCGAACTCCGGACACCGGGCGGTTCGGCTCGGTGGTGGTCGCGTACAAGGCGAGTGGCGACTACAAGAAGCTGGCGGACTCCACGAAGCGCAATTGGAGCCGGTGGCTAGATCAAATTGCCGACTACTTCGGCGAGCTCCACGTCGCGCAGTTCGATCGGCCGGAGAAGATCAGGCCAGTCATTCGGCGCTGGCGCAACCAATGGGACGACAAGCCACGAACGGCCGATTACGCTATGCAGGTGCTATCCCGCGTGCTGTCCCATGCGGTCGATCCGCTCGGCAGGATCGCCAGCAACCCGTGCGAGGGTATCAAGCAATTGTATCGCGGCGACCGATCCGAGATCATCTGGACCGATTCCGACATCGCCCATATCAAGCAGACCTGCGCGATCGAGATAGAGCATGCCGCGGACCTGGCCGGGCACACGGGCTTAAGACTTGGCGACCTACTGCGGGTGTCCTGGTCACATGTCGGCGCCGATGCCATTACCCTGACGACCGGCAAGAGTCGGCACCGCCGTGAGGTGATTATCCCGCTCTACGATGCTCTGCGGCGAGTCCTGGACAACATCCCGAAGCGATCGACGGTCATCCTGACGAACAGTAGGCATCGCCCTTGGACTGAGAACAGCTTCGGCAGTGCCTTCAACCGGGCGAAGATCAACGCCGGCATGGAGGATCGCGATCTTCACTTCCACGACTTGCGCGGCACCGCCGCGACCAGGTTCTACATCGCCGGCCTGTCCGCCCGCGTCATCGCCGAGATCATGGGCTGGGAGGAGGAATACGTGGAGAAAATCCTTCGCCGGTACGTGGGCCGCAATGCCGCAACCAGGGCGGCCATAGCACAGCTCAATCGCGCCAGCCGGGACGAAGGGTAAACAAACCCTGTAAAAACCACTGTAAAACTGTCGCCAGAAATCAGCTAAGTCCTGGAGCGGGCGAAGGGAATCGAACCCTCGTATGCAGCTTGGGAAGCTGCCGTTCTGCCATTGAACTACGCCCGCGAACGGCGTCAGCCTACACCAAACCGGCGCCGGGTCCAGCCATTGACGGATCATCCAAGACGTCGCACCCGCCGCGTTCCGATCCACGACGCCCCTGACCTGCGAGATGGCGCGGTGCTCCGCAAGTCGCAGCACGGTAAAAATTCAGCCGAAAGATGGCGCCGGGGCCCACTCAACGCGCCGCCTGCAAACGCAATGCGGTCAGGAAACGGTTATCTACCCGCGAAAGTGCTTGGACAGCTTCAAGCCCTGCGCCTGGTAGGTCGAACCGATGCTCCGGCCATAGAGCGCATCGGGCCGCACCAGCATGCGTTCGTAGACGAGCCGGCCGACGATCTGGCCGTGCTCGATAATGAATGGCACCTCGCGGGAACGCACCTCCAGCACCGCGCGCGAGCCTCGCCCGCCGGCGCCCGCGTAACCGAATCCTGGATCGAAGAAGCCCGCGTAGTGGACGCGGAATTCGCCGACAAGCGGATCAAACGGCACCATCTCGGCGGCATAATCGGGCGGCACCTGGACGGCCTCCTTGGACGCCAGGATGTAGAATTCGTCGGGGTCGAGAATCAGGCTGCGGTCGTGTCTGGCGCGGATCGGCTCCCAGAATTCCGCAATATCGTAGCTGGCGCGGCGATCCACATCGATGACGCCGGTATGGCGCTTGGCGCGGTAACCGATGGATTTATCCGCGCCGAAGCCGACGAGATCGACACCGACCAGAACGCCGTCGGAAAGGTCTGGAGCTTCGCTGTCAACCAGGCGCTCGCGCCAATGCAGTGTGGCAAGGGCATCGTCCGTCAGCACCGCATGGCCGCGGCGAAACCTCAGCTGCGACAGACGCGACCCTTCGCGTACCAGCACCGGGAAGGTGCGCGGGCTGATCTCGGCGTAAAGCGGACCATGGTAGCCGGCATTAACGCGGTCGAATCCACGGGTCTGGTCGGCGATCACCCGGGTGAAGACATCAAGCCGGCCGGTCGAGCTTTTCGGATTGGCGGAGGCTGCGATGTCCGGCGGCAAGCATAGGCTTTCCATCAGAGGCACGATGTAGACGCACCCGGTCTCGAGCACGGCGCCGTCGCCGAGCGGAATCTCGTGCAGCTTCAGTTCGTCGATGCGCTCTCCCACGGTGGAAGCGCGCCCCGGCAGGAAACTGGCCCGGACCCGATAGGCGATCTCGCCGAGACGCAGGTCAACGCTCGCAGGCTGGATCTGATCGTCCTCGAGCGCGCTCGCCGGGATAAGGACGCCGGCCTTGACAAGCGCCGCAATCAGGCGATCGGGTAGGATGCCTTTTTCGTCGGCAGGCAAATTCAACGACACGGGCGCTGTCCTGCTTCAAACCGGCCTGGGTGAAGACCGCTGCAGGCGTCTCGCGCGCTTAGCCGCTCCTGGGGGAGGACAGGCGGGACGCTCGCGTAAGCTCGCGGGGCCTGAAAGTCTCCGCTTTATCCGATGGTCGCCTTGACGGAAAGCCTTTCGACGCCTATGAGTTTGGTTATCCCGTGGTCATTTGAGCCGGCCGGCTTGCAGCCACGTTAAACAAATCGCTAAAAGGCCGGGGATGCGTACCCGGTCTTTGGGAAAGTTCCCTCGGCCGGGTTTTTTGTTGGCCAAAGGAGGCCCCGATGTCCGTGTCCCGCGACCTCAGCCCCGAAACGCGGCTCGTTCACGCCGGTACTCTGCGTTCGCAATTCGGCGAAACGTCGGAAGCGTTGTTCCTCACGCAAGGCTTTGTCTACGCCAGTGCCGAGCAGTGCGAGGCCCGCTTTACCGGCGCCGATCCGGGCTACCAGTACTCGCGGTTTTCGAATCCCACAGTACACATGCTGGAGAGCCGGATGGCTGCGTTCGAGGGGGCCGAAGCAGCTCGCGCCACCGCAACCGGCATGGCGGCGGTCCATAATGCCATCGTCGGACAGGTGAAGGCCGGCGATCACGTGATTGCCGCCAAGGCGCTGTTTGGTTCATGCCGCTGGGTGGTAGAGGAATTTCTGCCGCGGTTCGGCGTCGCCTCGACGCTCGTTGACGGGCTCGATCTCGATGAGTGGCGCAGCGCCATCCGGCCGAACACGAAAGTGTTCTTTCTCGAAAGCCCGACCAATCCGACACTCGAGGTTCTCGATATCGCTGCGATCGCGGCGCTCGCCCATGACGCCGGGGCCCGCCTCGTGGTGGACAATGTGTTCGCGACCCCGATCTACCAGTCTCCGCTGGAGCTCGGGGCCGATTGCGTCGTTTATTCGGCGACCAAGCATATTGACGGCCAGGGCCGCTGCCTCGGGGGCGTTATCCTGGGGTCGGAAAAGTTCATCCAGGACAATATCCATAACCTGCTTCGCCAAACCGGACCGGCGATGTCGCCGTTCAATGCCTGGGTGCTGCTCAAGGGTCTGGAGACGCTGCCGCTGCGGGTCGCCCGGCAAACCCAAAATGCCGCCGCGATCGCCGACTTGCTCGCAGGCCATCCCAAAATCACCCGGCTTGTCTATCCAGGCCGGGCTGACCACCCACAGGCGGCGACCATCAAAAAGCAGATGCGCGGTGGATCAAACCTGGTGGCGTTCGAGGTGGCGGGCGGCAAGCCGGCGGCGTTTCGCTTTCTCAACGCATTGAAGCTGGTGCACATCACCAACAATCTGGGCGATGCAAAGAGCCTGATCACCCATCCGGCAACCACGACCCACCAACGGTTGACCCCGGCGGCACGCGCCGAACTCGGCATCAGCGACGGGCTGGTGAGGCTCTCGGTCGGTCTTGAACACCTTGATGATATCGCGGCGGACCTGACCGTGGCGCTGGAAAAGGCGTGAGGCCTGCGTGCCGGCCAACCTCGCGGAGAAGCACAGTGGTGGGCGGCGAGCGGGAGACACGAACGCCGGACGCGGCACACAAGAACCTTGCCGACGCTCCAACTCAGCGTGCAGGACAAAAACGGGTGTGAGCTATTTCGCGGTTACCGCCCCGGCAGACACAACCGGTTGCGTTGCCGCGTCGGCAATGGCAGCGCCCAACAGCTTCGCAAAGCACCCGTAGCCCCAATCGTTCATGTGCAACAGATCCGGCGACAGGAATGTCTCGAATGGAATCGCCGCTGCATCGTGCCATTCCCTCATGACGGCAAAGCGCGGAAACAGATCAACGCCGCGGCTGGCGGACGCCGCCGCAATGTCACTCACCATGCCTTCCGCGTCGGGCTTGGCAAGCACCTTCGGGGCAAATTGCGGATCGATCAGCACCACGTCGGCGCCAAGCGCCTTCATGCGTGCGAGGCCATCAACGATCAGCTGGTCAACCGGTCCAATCGGACTATCGCGCAGCACCGCGTTGGTACCGACCTGCCACAGCACCACATCAGGCTTGTCATCGGCGGCGGCCTGGTCAAACCGTGCCAGCATATCGGCGGCTTCTTCGCCGTTGACGCCACGGTTTACCACAGTGATGGCCGCTCCGGGAAACCGGCTGCGCAATTCGACCTCGAGACGGGCCGGATATGACGCCGCCGGGCTGCTGGCGCCCGCGCCGGCGGTCGATGAGGAGCCAAGGGCCATTATGGTTACCGGGTGCCCGGCCGCGATGAGCCGTCGCATCCGCGGCAATGGCGCGGAAAGCCGCCCCAAATGGGCATTGTCGCTGCACGCGTAGGCAGCGTCATCCGCCCCGGCTGCCGAGGCGGGCGGGCACAGCGCTGTCCCGGCAAGGATGGCGGCGACCGCGAAGGAGCGAATTGAACGAGTCACGGGATTAGTCCGTTCCCTTGCCGGCAACGGGCGCCAATTTCGCGCCGGCGACGATGACATCGGCCAACAGTCGTCCCAGGCAATCGTGGACGCGTTCGGCCACATTGGTTGTTCGCGTTGCTCCATACAGATCAAATACCCCGCTTTCGTTCCAGCGCCGCATAATGGCAAAGCGATCAAACAGAACCGCCTCCCGCTTAAGGGCGATAAACCGCATCGCATCAGCATAGGCCGTTACAGCCAGCATGGCTTCGGTGCGTGGACTGTACTGCATATTCATGAACACCACATCGGCATCGGCAGCGCGCAGTCGCTCGACGCCGTCGTCGAGAGCGACGCGGAATTCTTCAGGATCGACGCCGCGAATGGCGTCCGCCGTGCCCGTTTGCCAGATCACCAGCGCAGGCGCAGTTTCGGAGATGATGCGGGTAAGCTTGGCCTCCATTTCCGCCGCACTCTCCCTCGCCCGCGCGTAAGTAGCGACCGTGACAGTCACGCCGGGCAGAAGGCTGCGTAGCGTCTCCTGTAGCCAGGTCGGATAAGCGATATTCGTTCCGGCCGGACCGGTGAGTTCCGAAGACGCACTGCCGATGACGGCAACACCGAGCTTTTTCCTGGCAATCGCCCGGGCTACGTTAGGCAGGCCGAATTCCGGCGCAACCGTGCCGGCGGCGACGATGCATTCGTTGCCTTCCCTGGCAGCGGTCCCGCTGGCCCCCAGGGCCAAAGCGCACAGCAGGGCAATGACGATCGGTCTCATGCCCCTCCTCCCACGAGGGTCGCGCCTGGTGGACCAGGGCGCGATCGAGGACTTCGTCCTTCGATTCTTTTGTACCACGAAATGAGGGTGGCTGTCGCAGTCATTATGGCGATGCCCACCAGACTCATGGCAATCTGCATCAGGATACCCTGGTTGATCTCCACCATGAGAAAATGGGCCGCAAAGGACAGGAATACCCCCAGGCAGAAAATCTCCAAGGAATGCTGGCCGCAAACGATGGCCGGGCGCAACCACGCGGACTGCAGGAGATGCCAGTCGCGCGGTATCGCCCGGACCGTGAGCACCGCCAAGCTGAGGAAATGGGCGAATCGCAGCACGTCGAGGTTCGTCTTGTCGATCGGATACATCCAATCTGCCAGCCATTGCGGCACAAAGACCTCAAGGTCCGGGATGTACCAGGTCAGCACGATGAGGAATGCGAAGACGAGATAGGCGATCGCAACCGCGGCCGTGACTGGGGATAGAATCACGGCGGATAGTCGCGCCGCACCCCCGACAGCGCACCAGGCGCCGAACACGAACAGCATCTGCCATGCGAACGGATTGAAAAACCAGGTTCCATTCGGGTAGGCCGGGATGTTCCACTCAAAAGATAGCGTCAGCGCGTAAAGCAATATCGAAGCACTCAGCGCAACCGTGGGCGCGCGGAGCAGTAGCCACAACAGAGGTGGGAACCCGGCCAGAAGCACGATGTAGAGCGGCAGGACATCCATATTGGCGGGCTTGAATTTGAGGAGCATCGCCTGCGCCAGGGTGATGTCGGGCTGCTGAAGAAAGTCGAAAATGCCCATTTCCTCATGATAAAGCGGATTTTCGAAAGTATGGGCGACGTAGGAAATCTCCGCGGTATAAATGGCGAACAGGAAGATATGAGCCACGTAAACTTGCCAGGCCCGTTTGAGGATGCGGGCGCCGGCCACCAGGGTGCCTTGCTCGCGCATCGCGCGGCCGTACACGAATGCGGCGGTGTAACCGGAAATGAAAACGAAAATCTCGGTGGCGTCGGAAAAGCCGTAGTTGCGTATCGTCACCCAGTTGAGGACGTTCGATGGGATGTGGTCGAGGAAAATAAGCCACAGTGCGAGTCCGCGAAACAAATCGAGCCGAAGGTCGCGTTCGCCTGGCTTGGGTAACGACATGGCGCTTCCTTGAACGGGCGGTGCCGACGAGGCTCGTGAGTGAGTTATCTGGTTCACAAATGACGCAAGTGCCTCGAAGGCGCTAGGGACCAACCGGCTCGTCACAATAACCACCATAGCACGAGGTCGCCGTACCACGGTCGCCTCAGGTCAAGGAACCTTGTTAACTGTCGGTCACCGATGCCCGACCATTTCGACGTTTTGTGGACGATGGATCGGGGCCATAACACGCAACATCAACATTGCTGTGACCGTGGTC
>JASHRR010000145.1 GCA_030037185.1 Xanthobacteraceae bacterium
TGTTCGGCGCCAGTTTCGAAGTGCTGCTCTATGATTTGACCAGCACTTATTTTGAGTCATCACAGCCGGACGACGAGAACGACAAGCGGCGTTACGGCTACAGCCGCGACAAGCGCAGCGACTGCGTCCAGGTGGTGATCGCACTGATCGTGACGCCCGACGGCTTCCCGCTCGCCTATGAGGTGCTGCCGGGGAACACGGCCGACTGCACGACGTTGCGCGACGCCCTGCGCAAGATCGAAGCCCAGTACGGCAAGGCCGATCGCATCTGGATCATGGATCGCGGCATTCCGAGCGACGAGGTCCTTGCCGAGATGCGAAAGGCCGATCCGCCCGTCTCGTATCTCGTCGGCACGCCCAAGGGCCGGCTTTCCAAACTGGAGAAGGCGCTGCTCAAACTCCCCTGGCAGGCGGTTCGCGAGGGGGTCGATGTCAAGCTTCTCCCGCTGGACCAGGAGTTGTACGTGATGGCGCAGAGCCACGCACGCATCAACAAGGAACGTGCCATGCGGCGACGCAAGCTCAAATGGCTATGGGCGCGTCTCAAGCAGATCGCGGCGATGGAGAATCTCTCTCGCGAGGAACTGCTCATGAAGCTCGGCGCCGCGCGCGCCAAAGCCAGAGCGGCATGGCGTCTGATCGATGTCGAGGTGGCCGAGAAGGATGCCACCTTCACCTTCGCGCTCAACCGCGGCAAGCTGCGAAAGACACGCCGCCGCGAGGGGCGCTATCTGCTGCGCACCAATCTGTGCGACGAGGATCCGGCCAAGCTGTGGAAGTTCTACATCCAGCTCGTCGAGATCGAGGCCGCGTTCAAGAATCTCAAGGACGATTTGCAGCTCCGCCCGATCTACCACCAGCTAGAGCCCCGCATCGAGGCGCACATCTTCGTCGCTTTCCTTGCCTACTGCCTGCACGTCACGCTGCGCGCCAGGCTCAAGCCGCTGGCCCCCGGCCTCACGCCGAGGGCCGTGCTCGACAAGCTCGCCGCCATCCAGATGCTCGACGTTCACTTCCCCACCACCGATGGCCGCACGCTGATCCTGAGCCGCTACACCGAACTCAACACCGACCAGAAGCTTCTGGTGAAGCAACTCAAGCTCGACCTGCCGTCCCAGCCGCCACCCCGCATCACCGCGCCGGCGGGCAAGCCAACGCGCGTCGTGCCCGAGCCGGTGTAGTGGAGACTTTCGGGGAGGTGACGTTGATTTTATTCACTTTTTCTCTCCAATCGGCCAAGTTGGGCTAGCGAACCCAGGATCGGATGGAGGCACACCTGAATGGTGAAGAAGAATCAAAAACGGATACCTGCAAGCTTGCAGCCTTGGATCGACGCGCGGCGCCGGTTCCACCTGTCGCATGAGCACGTGCAAATGGCACGTGAGCTTGGGATGAACCCAAAAAAGCTCGGAAAGCTGGACAACCATCACCAAGAGCCATGGAAGCTGCCTCTACCGCAATTCATTCGGAAGCTTTATTCCAAGCGCTTTGGTAAACAGAGGCCGGATGCAGTGAGAAGCATCGAGGAAATAGTCGCGGCGAAGCAGGCGAAGAAGCAGTCAAAAAAAGCCGCCCGCGAAGGCGCACGCTCTGTGGTTAATGAGCGTGATGACCCAACTCAGTGACAGAAAGCGGATACGATCGCCATCATGGAAGGACCGGCATCACGCGTCACCATTAGGATCGCGAAAACTTCTTGATATGCGAAAGAAGAAAGAGTGGGCGCTGCTGAGAACTTTCGCTTGATCGACGCATCCGGCGATTTACCTCTGTCAAACGAGAACGGGGTGTCGTTGCAAGCTGCCAGCTGGCGGATACGGCGAAGCCGCTGCGTAATGACGCGGGTCGATGCGTTGACGTGAACGATGCGACCAGCCGTACTAATTGCGGTATTAATTTTCCATCATTCTGGAATTGATGGGTTGTCGTCCTTACCCTCATTGAGCGGGACTACCTCGGCCAGCTTTGGCCCTCCGCGGGCCCTTGCCTCAAATCGATCTAGGTCTCGCTTCCTTTCAGCAAGGTTGGCTTCTACCCTACCGAGTAGCTTTTCCTTCTTATCTAGCATCTCTTCTCTCTTTGAGTGGAGGAGTTCCGTATGCCGAAGATGCGCAATGGTGGTTATCGTCGAGCCCAACGCTCTCTCGTGGGCCTCGGCGTAGCCTTCGCCAAACTCAGCATCGAGCGCCGCTCGGGCTTGGTGGATAATCCCTTCAATCGTCATTTGCGTCTTCTCCTCTCCAACCGCCACCATTCTCCTAATAGCAGTCTCTACAGTCTCCTTCAGGATACCAATGTTGAGTAGGATTCCTGTCGATGCCGATCATTGGGCTTCCCCTGCCTTTATCTTTCTAACGAGGGCACATCGGCGTCCGCTTGTGACGCTCGACCTCGATACTTTTTCAGCACGGCAATTGTGTTTGCACTGATTGTTCGTGCTTCTCTTCGATCTCCGGTAAGCTCATCTCTTCGGGGGATGTCTCCTTCATGTGCTATAGATCGGCCTGCAAAATCTTCGGTCGCGTGACTTTCGTTACTTGCGCTTCTCCACCTCGGGCTAGCTGCTGACGTCGGGGTGCTCCTGATCGTCGTAGTCTATTGTCCCGGACCTATTGGGAATTCAAATACGACGCCGCTCAGGTCATGTGCGCGGTCAGCCGCGATACGCTGGTCCTGATGTCGCCAATGCCCCATCTCCGATCAACAGCGCAAGCAGTCGATTACCGTAGCGTGCGAGTCTTCGTGAGCGTGGTACACACCTTACTGCCAGCGTGAAGGGCCCCGCCGGTCTGGTTGGCACGAGCCGGAGCAACCGAGACCCTCAGGAAAGAAATGCGAAGCGACGAACTTGTCTACCACAGTCATGCCGATGGATTCCAGCAGCTTGCAGGACCGTGTGCAGGCTTGCTGGGTTACCGGCACGACTTCGAGCGGAGCTGGACCGCTTCCCGCCCGATCCCTGACCCCAGCACTCGGGCACCAGCCGGTAAAAAATCTCGGTCTTGCCACGGCGGGAGTCTGGGTCGATGACGATGAGCCTACCACGGCGCTGTCGGCCGGGCGTAGCACGCAGAACAGGCCCGGATTGTTGACGCATCGCGCTGCCGCCCCAAGAGCTCCTCCGGGTCTACCGGTCCGCCGAGATACTGACGCAACCGGGTCGGTCCAGGCCCGCGACAGCTCGGCGACATCCGCCGCCTCGATCGGACGTAAAAGCAACCGGTCCGTGGTCAGCGTTGCAGGCCAGGATGCCCCCAGCTCAGCCATCGACATACCGTTCCCTATATCAGGCAGCAGACGTCGCGGCTCGCATGTCTCAGGCAAGCGGATGCTCGGGCGTAGCAGCGTCGGAGCGCAGCGACGACGCGAAGCAACATCACCGCACTCGCCTAGCCAGTTGGTCTTCGCGACGGCAGTTCCTTGGTCGCCCTCATTCGGGCTGGTTCCTGATGGGCAGCAGGCGGCGCGAGGATCTCCCAGGTTCCCAGGCGATCCGTCCCGTGCCTTTGCCTCGTTCCAGGACCCCGGCCGAATCGGCGATGCCTTGCCTCATTACGGTCTCGCCGATGCTGCCCCCGCTCCCTTCAAAGCGAAGACTTCAGCGTAATGGAAATTTCGGGGCTACCACGCGGCTTCAGCACCTGCTGCCTACGCTTCACGAGTGGTGTTGCCACCACCCATGCAAGGCTCGCTTCCGGC
>JASHRR010001287.1 GCA_030037185.1 Xanthobacteraceae bacterium
GAAATTTCGTAGGCTTCGAAGAAATCTTCGCGCGGCGCCGTCAGCAGCGCAGCGGCGGTCATCGCGTCCGCGTTGGCGCAGTCGAGCCGCAAGAGGCCTCGAGCGGCACGATCACGTGCGGTGCTGGATGGGATGGCAGCGCCAAGGCGGAAGGCAAGCCGTTTTCGCTGACGTTCCATGGCGAAGGAAGCGGCGCAGAAATGCGAGTGGACGCCGCTGGCGGTAGAAAAGGTCGACCGATTCAGGAACTGATTAAGGTTGACTGTTGCTTTCGTCTTAGTCCGCCGTTGACCCGATTCTTTCGTCTGAAGAGGCAGTGCTGCGGCAGCTATCAGCGGCTAAGTTGCCACTCATGACGTTCGGCATTGGCCACCTCAACTGGTGGACACGCCGAAGCGCTTTAACGCTCTTGGTTTTACGCCGAGGGCTTCCCCCGCAACCGCCAACCACGAATTCAAACAGCATGAGCTTGGCTCGAGTTGGTACGCAAGGCCTCGTTCGATTGTAAGGGGGGAAAGCCGACTTCGTGGGCTGGCGCTCTGAACCGCGGGCATGAATGCCCGGCCACGCCGCGCTTTTCGGTCGTGTATTGGGGTGGCGCGCTGCCGCCTTACCTCGCTGCTCGTGACAATGGTCGGGAACGCTCAACCCGGCGCCGCTCCCTGGGTACCGACATAGACCGCGTAGAGCGACTGGCTTGCCGCCATGAATAGGCGGTTGCGCTTAGGGCCGCCGAAGCAAATATTGGCGCAAACCTCGGGCAACCGGATGCGGCCGATGAGTTGGCCTGCTGACGTCCACACCGTCACGCCGTTATACCCCACGGCGCGACCAGCATTGCTTGAGACCCAGACATTGCCGTTGACGTCGCAGCGCGCTCCGTCCGGCCCGCACTTCACGCCGTCGATCGTGAAGTCACTGAACAGTTTTTGATTGGAAAGCTTGTTGTCGGAGCCGACGTCGAACACATACATATCGCCCTTGCCGCCCGGCCCGCTATCACCCGGACCTTTGCCGGTGCTGATGACGTAGAGCTTCTTGTAATCGGGCGAGAACACGAGGCCGTTGGGATCCGGAACCTGGTCCTCGCTCAACACGAGGTCGATGCGTCCGCTCGAGTCGACACGGTAGCAATTGGTGGGCAATTCGCGGCGGCCGGGGATGAAGCCCGCTGGCTGACCGATGCGCGGATTGAGCCGGCCGGCCGTGTTACTGGGGCCGCTCGCCACATCCGGTTCGCCCTCGTAGAGCTGGCCGCCATAGGGCGGATCGGTGAACCAATAGCTGCCGTCGGGATGCGCTACGACGTCGTTCGGCGAGTTGAGGCGCTTGCCTTGGTAGGAATCGGCGATCACACTCACCGTGCCGTCGTGCTCGTACCGCACTACGCGGCGGGTGAGATGCTCGCAGGAGAGTTGCCGACCCTGGAAATCGAACGTGTTGCCATTGCTGTTGTTCGACGGATTGCGGAACACGCTGACGCGACCGTCGTCCTCCGACCAGCGCATCTGGCGATTGTTCGGAATGTCGCTCCAAACCAGGTAGCGCCCTTGCGCGCTCCAGGCCGGGCCCTCGGCCCATAAGAGACCGGTGTACAGGCGCTTGATCGCCGTGTTGGCCTGCGCAATGTCGTTGAACTGCGGCTCGACCGCGATGACGTCGGGGTCCCAGAAATAGGTGGTCGGCGCACCACGCGGGCCGAAATCGCGTGGCGGATCGGTAACGGTCGAGCGCGGTGCCGCTACTTGTGTCTGCGCCGCCGCGCCGCTTGTTCCAGCCATTACGGCGCCGGCTCCAGCCGCTAGTGCCTGGACCAGCATCCGTCGCGACATCGCGTTCTTGTCCTGCAACTGCGTCATGCGTACCTCCCCGATGAAAGCAAAGGCCGGCATCCGACCCCGCGACCCGAGGGTAGTCCTTTCGGAACAAGCTGGGGAGAGAACGCTGGCCCTGTAGGGATCGCCTTCAGGTCAAACGGCTTTGTAGCGGCCTTCGCAGCGACGACGAAGCTGCCGCGCTGCTTGCTCTTGTCAAGGGTTTAGGCGTGGTAGCGAGGAGAGGGCGGCGCAGAAATCAAGATGTTTGCCTCTTACCAGTCAAGCGCGTGGGATTCGATGTTCCGAATCCACACATCCTTTTCATGCGTGTAGGCGTGGGAATTGCTGGGATAGGCGGATCCAGGCGACATTCAAAACGCGAACCGAGCGCGGTAGTCTTGCGGCGTGACGGCTAGCAGGCGCAGGAAGCTGCGGCGCATTGTTTCCTCCGAACCGAAGCCACAACGCTGCGCGACCCGTTTGATCGGCACCCGCGACTCCGAAAGCAGACGCCGCGCGGCTTCCACCCTCAGCCGCTCAATGGCGCGGGCCGGCGTTTGCCCAGTCGCCTCCGCATAGTGCCGGCTGAAACTGCGCTCGCTCATGCCGGCCTGATCGGCCAGAACCGACAGCGAAAGATCGTCGCCCAGATGGCCGTTGATCCAATCATGGAGCGCGCCGAATTTATCGTCTGCGGCTTGCAACGCCAGGGCAGCGCTGAACTGCGCCTGTCCGCCGGGACGTTTGAGGAAAACCACCAGGTGGCGGGCGACGGCAAGCGCCACGGAACGGCCGAGGTCCTCTTCCACGAGCGCCAGGGCGAGATCGATCCCGGCCGTTACTCCTGCCGAGGTCCAGACCTGACCGTCACATACAAAAATCGGATCGGGCTCGACTCGCACGGCGGGAAAGCGCTTCGCCAGCCTGGCACAGTACTCCCAGTGGGTCGCTGCGCGGCGCCCGTCGAGTACGCCCGCAGCAGCAAGCAAGAGAGCACCGGTGCAAACAGAGGCGACGCGCCGCGCCTGCGTCGCGCGCTGCCGCACCCAATCGACCAGCGCCGGGTTCTCCGCTGCCGCCTCGGCCCCCTGGCCGCCGGCAACGAGCAAGGTATCCAGCGCCTCGCCGAGTGGCGTGAGCGGACCCGCCGCGAGCGCCACCCCGGCCGAGGTTGTAACGCTTTCGCCGCCTTGCGCCACGACCCGGAGGAGATAGGGCTGCGCCCCTCCGGCGCCAGCGACGAGATCGTTGGCGGAGGCGAACACTTGAACCGGCCCCGCGACATCGAGCAACTGCACCGCCGGGTAGGCGAGCACGTCGATGACCCGGATTGGGTTTGGCGAGGAGCGAGGGGACTTTGGCATTTCCGCGAAACCATGCCGCGGTAGGTTCGCGTTGTCCATCGGCGGACCTGGAGACGTAAAATGATCCCACACGACACCCACCTGCAGATCGGCTCCCTCCTGTTCGAGGGCGTCGATCAGATCGACCTGACAGGACCGTTCGAGGTGCTGTCGCGAATCCCGAATTCGACCTATCGCATCTACGCCAAGGCCGCAGCGCCGGTTCGCGATCTGAAAGGATTTAGGCTGATACCCGATGCTGCGTTGGCCGATGCGCCGCCGCTGGATGTCCTCCATGTGCCGGGCGGCTATGGCCAGGAAGCCTTGATGGATGATGCGGAGGTGCTGGGCTGGATCGGTCAGCAGGCGTCAGGTGCATGCAGCATTTTCTCGGTGTGCACGGGCGCCCTGCTCTGTGGCGCGGCGGGCCTCCTCAAGGGACGCCGGGCGACGACGCATTGGTCGTCGTTTCACCTGCTGCCGTATTTTGGCGCGATCCCTGTCAACGAGCGTGTGGTCGTCGACGGCGCGTGGGTCTTTGCCGCAGGCGTCACGGCTGGCATCGATGGCGCCTTGCGCCTCGCCGCCGAGTTGCGCGGTGACGAGGCCGCACAAGCCATCCAGCTTCACATGGTCTATGCGCCGGAGCCGCCCTTCGACAGCGGCACGCCCGAGACGGCGCCAGCCGCGATACTGGAACAGGCGCGGCGATCGGTGCGGGCCATCACGGCGCAACGCGAGCAAACGGCACGTCGCGTCGCCGCGAAACTCGCCATCGCCGTTCCCACCGGCAGGGAATAACTCGCTGGCGGAAGGCGGTTTGGCAAGAACCGAGGGGTTATTGGCGCCCTCGCCAGGGTCCGCGCTCCTAGATAAAGCGCACGGTCAACATCAACAGAGAGCGACTCACATGACAACCTTTCCAGTCCATACCCTGGAATCCGCCCCTGAAGGCTCGAAGCCGGCGCTGAAACAATTGCAGTCGGCTTTCGGCATGATCCCGAACCTCATCGGGGCTATGTCGACTTCTCCGATCCTGATCAACAGCCTGGTCGGGCTGTTCGGGAAGGTACACGGCGGCAGCTTCACAGAAGCGCAGGTCCAGATCGTTCTGCTCACCGACGCGGTGACCAACGCAAGCACCTGGGCCGTCGCATTTCATACGGCGCTGGCGCTCAAGGAAGGCATCAATCCGGCGGATGTGCAGGCCATTCGTGAGGGTCGTCCGCCCAAGGACAGCAAATTCGCAGCGCTGTCGACGCTGGCGAAGACGATGATCGAAAAGCGCGGACGTCTCAACGACGGGGACATCGATCGGTTCCTCGCGGCCGGCTTCGGCAAGGAGCATCTCCTTGAGGTGATTGCGGCAGTCGCGGCGTCCACGATCACGAACTACACCGGCAGCATCACCGAGCCTCCTCTCGACGCGCCGTTTCAAGCCCATGCCTGGCAGGGCTGAGAACGTCGGAAACCGGCGGCGTCACGACGGGATCGGTCGGTCGCGAGCCGACCAATCCCGACAAGCTAGGGCGGTGATTGTTCACATGTACCACCAACTGTCGGCCTAGTTGCGTCCTTCCTTCGACATCGCTGGGACGGCCGTCTTTGCGACATCCGTGCCTTACGGCCGCTCGCGCACGCCAAACGCCGTTAACTTTCGCTTTCTTTGCGGTCGTCACCGGGATCGGCGGCAATAGGCTGAGCGAGTTGTTGTTTGGGGGCGCCAGTCGCGTCGGTTCGTCATCGAACAGATATCGTCGTTTGTCGTTTGTCCTATTGTCGCGCTACTGGCCTGCAG
>JASHRR010001288.1 GCA_030037185.1 Xanthobacteraceae bacterium
CTGATCATCCTCTCAGACCAGCTACCGATCGTCGCCTTGGTGAGCCATTACCTCACCAACTAGCTAATCGGGCGCGGGCCGATCCTCCGGCGATAAATCTTTCTCCTTACGGACGTATCCGGTATTAGCCCAAGTTTCCCTGGGTTATTCCGAACCGAAGGGTACGTTCCCACGTGTTACTCTCCCGTCTGCCGCTCCCGTATTGCTACGAGCGCTCGACTTGCATGTGTTAGGCCTGCCGCCAGCGTTCGCTCTGAGCCAGGATCAAACTCTCAAGTTGGATGAGATTTGTTCCGGCTGATCACAACGTTTGACGAGGTCCCACCTCAACTTCCGCGCGCACAAAACCGCCCCGGCGACTTGCATCGCCGCAGCGTTCAAAGCGCCCGCGAAATTTATGGTGTTGACCTGAAACGTGTACCGCCGAAGTCTCGTCCGCCGCAAGGCATGGGCACAGGCCATCGACTTTCGTCAATGGAACCTTTGTCACATGCACCGCGGCTCGCAAGGACTCCGCCGTCCACGTTTCTCTTTCTTCCGATTCACCTGTCAAACAGCCCGGAACTCGCCACCCCCTCTCCAGACGAACCAGAGAGCCCGCGAAGCAGCGCCATCGACTCAGGTCGATGACAAACCACCTGAAAGTGAGGAGCTTCGAAGGCGCGCCATTCCGCCGAGCGGCGGCGCGCCGTGTGACCGCCATATATGCAGCACAGTCGGGCATTGTCAACCATGTATCTTAAAGTTTTTCATCACATCGTCATACGCGATCCCCAACGGCGCTTTTGCGGGCACCCTGCGACCGACTGCGGCACGACCCGATGCCCTTATTTCGAGCGGCGATCCCCGCCAGATCCCGTGCGGCCGTACTGTGGCCACAATGATGCGGCGTGCTCGTGCCTGGGGAATACCGGGCAACATCGTTCCGGCTTTGTGATCAACGCCAAAAAAGAAAATACCCCGTGCCGCGGGGTGCGGTGACTGTTCGTCCGGCGTGAGCCGGGAGTTTGAGTTCATCGGCTCCCCCGGATCGGGTGGGCGAAACGGTGGCGCGAATTGCGCAAAGGCAGGGGACGGGCGATTGGACAACGCAAAGGCGCGTCATTCGCAGAGGCCGCAGTCCGGCGCGGTTGATCTTGGCAACGAGCCGCCGCTTTCCGTGGACGGCCTGACGATCGAATTCCAACGCAGCCGGGTGTCCGTGCGTTGGCTGAGCGGCACGATATTGACCGGGCTATGCGGCGCGGCCCTGATGGGAGGGGCCGTCTTCGCGGCTCTGGATGGCGAAGCTCACTTCGCCGCCAACGCCGAGCGGGTCGAGTTCGGGCTTAAGGTGGGGGGCAATCGCGCGACTGTGCGCAAGAGCGACCGCCTGCCGCCGATAACCGACAGTAATGCGGCGCGACAAGTGATCCGCATCACCACAATGACGAAGGTGGGCGAGCGCGAAGTGCCTCGCGTCAAGCCCCTTACGCGCGTTTCCAGCAATCTCGCGCTTTCGACTTCGGAGCTTTCGGTCAATATTCCGCCGTTCAACCCGCAGCGGGCGCTGTTTGCGCCGGACACGGATATGGTCCTGGCCGAGGAACGCCCGGACGCCGCACCCGACGCCGAGGTCTCTTTCGTCACCCGCGATCTGACGAGCGTCATGTCGCACATGCGCGTGGCGGCTCAGATCCCGTTAGAGGATGTGGTCAGAAAGGTGCGGGAGGCCGCAAACTGGACTGATTCGGCGCCGGCAAAGTTCGTTCTGGCGAGCGTGGCGCCCGGCAATCTTGTCTATCCGACCCAGGGGTCGCCGGCCGACCTTTACGCACCTTTTGAAGCGCGGATCACGGCTGAAAACATCACCATGCTCCCGAAGACCGCTACG
This sequence comes from Xanthobacteraceae bacterium, assembly GCA_030037185.1. The sequence continues at coordinate 1,874 of JASHRR010001288.1, forward strand.
CAGACGACCGGCGGCAATCCGTGGAGCGAGCGCCTGATTCCGATCAAGAAGGGCGACACGCTGAGCGCGATCCTGCGCGATCTCGGTGCAACGCCGGAGGAGATCAAGGCGATCAGCGCGGTGCTTGGCGTGCGCGCGCGCGACGGCAACCTCAAAGAGGGCCAAAAGCTGCGCGTACTGCTGTCGCCGGTGCGGGGAACCGAGCTCCTTCAGCCGATCCGGGTCATGCTTGTCGGTGACCAGGGCATCGAGGCTATCGCGGCGTTGTCCGATGTCGGCAGGTATGTAGCCGTCGATGTCCAGACCGCGGAAGCACCGACCGCAGAAGCTGACGATGACGACGACGACGGCTCCGGGGTACGGCTCTACGAGAGCATTTACGAGACCGCGTTGCGCAATCGTATTCCCCAGGCCGTCATCGACGAGTTGATCAGGCTCTATTCCTATGACGTCGATTTTCAGCGCAAGGCGCGGCCCGGCGACTCTCTTGAGGTGCTTTACTCGGGCGACGAAGACAACAGTGACGCCAAGCCCGACGTGATGTTCGCCTCGCTTACGGTTGGCGGCGAACTGAGGAAATATTACCGATTTACCTCGCCGGATGATGGCGTTGTCGATTACTACGACGAGACCGGACAGAGCGCGAAGAAGTTCCTGGTCCGCAAGCCGGTGACGGACGGGATAATGCGATCGGGCTTCGGCTCGCGTCGGCATCCGATCCTGGGTTACACGAAAATGCATACCGGCGTGGATTGGGCGGCCCCGATGGGCACGCCGATCTATGCGTCCGGCAATGGCACCATCGAGAAGGCCGGCTGGGAATCCGGCTACGGCAAATACATCCGCATCAAGCATAATTACGGGTATGAGACGGCTTACGGCCATATGACGGCGTTTGCGCGCGGCATCGATCCGGGCGTAAAGGTCCGCCAGGGCCAGGTCATCGGTTATGTCGGATCGACCGGGCTTTCCACGGGCGCTCATGTGCACTACGAGATTATTGTCAACGGCCGCCTGGTCGACCCGATGCGCATCAAGCTCCCGCGTGGGCGCGTCCTCGAGGGCGTGGCCCTGGCGTCATTTGACCGCGAACGCGACAAGATTGAGGGCATGATGAACCAACCGAGCCAACCAACCCGCGCTGCCCAGGCTGGCACGACCATACAGCGCTGACGGGTTTCACCCGCCGCTCATGAGCCAGCCCGCAAGCCCAGCGCAACAGCGACAACGCGCCGGCAGGCCGATCCAAGTCCGTTCAAGTCGTTTATGGGCCCTGTTCCGAGGGCGGCTTACGGAGTTCCTGTTCCCCAGCCGTCTGTCGGCCGATCCGCTTGGCATCAGCCTTGTGAAGATCGCGTTTTGGTTGACGCCGTGGACCCGGCAGGATGAGCATCTGCCGATGTCGCACCTCGCCGAAGTGACCCACGAGCGCGGGCTCATCTGGGACGCGATTTCCATCGAGAGCAGCGGCGGCCTCAATCCGCTCTGGGTCGGCGGCCTGCCGAAAGGCGGCGCCAAACAATTTGTGGACCAGGTGCGCGCTTGGATGAACGCGTAGCTGTCCAGGCCCTCAACCACCCCTTCGCCTTGCGCAGGGCAATTTGCCTCTC
>JASHRR010001289.1 GCA_030037185.1 Xanthobacteraceae bacterium
TCCATCGCCGCCGACTTCATCAGTCCCAAGATCCCCCATTTCGACGCAGCATAGCTGGCTGCATCCTTCGTCCCATGCTTTCCCTGCATGGAGGAAAGCAGGATGAAACGGCCCTTGCGCCGCGCGACCATTTTCGGAGCAAACGCGCGCACGGTGTTCGCGGTACCATTCAGGTTATTTTCAATGACATCGCGCCAGTCTGCATCCTGCATCTCGAGGAGCGGCTTCCACCCCTGAATGGCTGCATCGGCGACGACCACGTCGATCTTCTCGTACTCACGCTCTACGTGATCGGCGAGATGCCGAAGCGCGGCAATATCACGAATGTCGGCGCGCACGGCCTCTCCCCGACGGCCGTATGCCTCGATCTGCCTGACGGTTTCGTTCAGTTCCTCGGGCGTTGCTGGAACCGCATCCGAAGCTGTCGAAATCGGCGCGGCAATATCGACCGCAATCACGTCCGCCCCGTTCGCGGCCATTTCAACTGCGATAGCGCGCCCTATGCCTCGTGCGGCACCGGTAACCACCGCCACTTTTCCGGAAAGCGAACTCCCGCGCCCAGGACGAACCGGCCCGGCACTCTTGTCAGGGCCAGGTTCCGGAACAGGTTGCCCGTCGAGAACCCGTGGTTCGACATCGGTTTGTGTTTGGGCTGCGGCAGACGTTGCAACGGCGGCTCCCGCCGCTGCGGCTGCAACGACGAACGCCCCCCGAACAGGATCGTGGTCGCTCATAGGAGTGCTCATCTCGTGGGTCGTTTACAAAGAGCAACGGAACGGTACCGCTGGAGTTCCGAAGCGGGATGCGGCGCGTCCTTTCGGCGCCAACACGCGGTACTCTGGCGATAGCTCGGACTACGGCTCGATCACGATGCGTGCCTCGGCGCCAGCCGCGACCGCCTGATAAGCCTCGATGCCACGCTCCAGAGGTAGCACCGAGTGGACCAGCGGCGCCTCGAGCGAGCCCTGGTTGAAAAGTGGCGCGAGCTTGTTGAGGATGACGGCAGATTCGACCAGACCGAGTTTGAGACTGTTGGCACCGAAGAGGCGGCTTTCGTGGTGCACGAAGTCGAGCAGGTCGAATTCGACGCGTCGGCGGCCGGTGGCGGCGATTTCGATCAGGCGCCCCTTATGGGCAAGACAGCTGAGGGCCGTTTCGAACATCACGCCGCCGACCGCGTCGAACACCACGTCCGCACCGCGACCGTCCGTTTGCGCCTTAACCGCGGCCGCCACGTCCCCATCGAGAGGCAGGCAGGCATCAATTCGGGAGGCAGTGGGCGAGCCTCTGGCCGGCGGACGTCGATCGATGCCGAGGACCCGCCGGGCACCGAACGCACGGGCAAGTTGCGCAACCGCGCCCCCAACCCCGCCCGACACGCCGACGATAGCAACGTCCTCGCCGCTTTGCAGCCCGGCGTAATCGGCAAGCCCCATCCAACCCACCACGAAAGCAACGCCTACGGATGCCGCCTGGGCCTGATCGAGGGTGGACGGTCGGCGAGCGAGCGCGGATTCGGGGACGGCAATCAGCCCGGCATGGCTGCCGTCCCGCGTGAAACCAACATCACCGCCTGTGCCCCAGACCTCCGCTCCGACCCATTCCGACGGGCCGGCTTCCACCACACCGGAGAAATCACGGCCGGGAACACGCGGCAAAACCGTCCCTTCCATCTGCCCCGCGACGTTCTTCACATCGCTCGGGTTCACAGATGCAGCGTGGACCCGCACGACCGCCCAACCGCTACGCGCCTGTGGATCCGGCAAGTCCGCCAGGGCAAGCTGGACGGCTGGATCGCCGAAAGCCCGAAACTGCAATGCGCGCATCGCCAGACTGCCTCACATTCGCTGCCACAGGATTTCCCTGTTTGTGCCGTCTACCGGTTTGAGCGAAAGCTTCTCGTCGAAAAAATGATACTTTCGTTCCAGGTCCTCGGCATGGCCCGGAAAAAGTTCTCCTTCCAGGAGATGACGAACCACCGCATTTTGCAGATCCAACTCGTAACGCCCAAAATAGGCCAAGTAGTCCTTCTTACCGATGACTGGATTCGCTCCAACTATTCGGCGCCCTCTCCTGCTGATCTGCACGGCCATCACGCCTGACTCGCTATAGATGATGTAGCCAATGGCCTCCTCGCCGAATGGGTAGTGCCGCTCCCCACCCGGCCCGTACTCGACAGAGTGGACCAAGCGCCATGTCCCAAGGAACGCTGTCCGTGGGTCAGGAGACACCAGCGCCTCCTACGGGATAGGAGCCTTCGGCATCGTCGAGACGCCCGGTCTCAGTTGGAAATCGTAGTGAAGGCGGTATTTGCCGTTTTCCTTGCGGAACTCTCCGATCAAGTTGTCGTCAGCCGAGAAAACCGGATCCTCATCTAGAATATCGTCCCCCTTCCGGAAGACCTGAGTGACAAGGGTTTCGTATTTCGGCGATGTAACAATAAAATGGATATGCGCCGGACGGTTGGGTTGTCGCTTTGCAAGTCTAATTAGTTCGCCTACCGGCCCATCGGTAGGTACGGGGTACGGTGTCGGCAGCAGCGCGACCAGCCGGAAAGCACCAGCCTCGTCGGCCTGAAATCTACCGCGGAGGTTGTAGTCAGGTTGGTTCTTGTCCTGATTTTCGTACAAACCATTTGTGGCCGCTTGCCACACGTCCAGCATCGCACCCGCCACGGGCGCGTTGGTGGTCAAGTCCAATACCCGGCCGGTGATAAGGACCCGATCGCCTGTCGTGTCGTCGCTAGCAATAGACTCGCCTTGTTTGCGCTTCGGAGCGTTGGCCCGGTAGAAAGGCCCGACAAGAGCAAATCCCACAGCCGATTGCGGCCTCACATGGTCAAGCGTTTCAATGAGTTGACTGACCCCGATTACGTCGCAGAACAGAAGGAACTCGTTGCGCTCATCGCCGGTGAACTTCGCCATCTCCGCCATCAAGGTCCACCCGATTTCGAACTCCTTGTCGGTTGGCTTCGCCTCCCTCACGAATGCGTGTAGATGCCGTATGAGACACGCTACGATGTCCCGGAGGCGGACATTGTCGATCCCG
>JASHRR010001290.1 GCA_030037185.1 Xanthobacteraceae bacterium
CGCTTTTCCGATGAGGTCACCGACGTCTTGCTGGAAGCGAGCGACCTGCCCTGAGGCGAGGCGCCGGGGAGGGACGTCCATGCACTTTCGGTCCCGGTCACTTTCGGTGGTTGGCGACAACCCGGATGTATCGATCAGGGAAACCGTTCGCGGCTTTCCCGGCCATCTCGCCTGTGTCCGAGCCCGCATAGCGCCCACCACTTGCTACATTTCTTACTGGCCGACTCCTGCCCTCGCCTACATGCGCCGGGCAGGGAGACTATGGGGGGATAAGCCGCCGGCAGCGGCCTACCCTCACCACGACTCGATCAGCGGCCACAGATCGGCGAGCCTGCTGATGACTGCGTCCGGAGTGGCCTCCGCGTAGGCAGGGACATCGCTGTGCGGGACCAGCACCGTCCGCATGCCCACCCGCTGCGCGCCGTGCACGTCATCGAACGGCCGGTCGCCGACGAACACGCAGCGGGCCGGGTTCGACACACCGACGGCCGCCATCGCCGCCCGGAACGCCTCCGGGTGCGGCTTGGTCCAGTCGATCTCGCTGCTGTAGACGGCGCCATCGATGAGGTCGAGCACGCCGTCCCGGCGGAACACGTCCTCGTGCCACTCGCGCGGCCACATCGTGTTGGACAGCACGCCGACCTTGATGCCCCGGCCGCGCAGGTGCCGCAGCAGTTTCGGCGCGTCGGGGTCGGTAAGCGTGTGCGGCTCCCAGGCGCTGAGGTAGCTGGCGATCAGCTCCGCGCTGGCGACGACGCCGGCCAGCTCGAAGACGGCCGCTATCGTGGCGCTGCGCTGGGAGTCGAGCGCGGCGCGCCAAAGCTGCGATTCGGCCGCGTGGAGCGCGGCCGCGAACGCGGTAGCCTGGGGCACGGGGAAGTGCGGCTCGCAGACCGCTGACCACAGCTGGGCGCTGTCGATGGTGTGCCAGGGAGTGAGCGTGCCGCCCCAGTCGAAGATTACCGCGTCGAGTCCCACGCACCAATCCTAGGCGCGCGCGACCGACTTTGGCAATGCAGCAAGTCGGCAGCTATCTGAGGGTACACCGGACGTGCTGCCAACGCAGTCGCAAGGGCAGCCCTTGACCGAAGCCGTCATTTTAGCCTGCTAAAACCGACATTCGTGAGAGACTCCTTGCCACTATCGGAGATGAACGATGACAGACTCTGACTCTGCCGAAGGTTCAACATGGAGTGGATCGCTCTTGAACGACGATCACACTCCGATGGACTTCGTGGTGGAGGTGATTGAAAAGGTCTTTGATATCGAACTTGAAAGTGCGAGGCATCTTATGCTTCGCGTTCACAATGAAGGGGCTGCCGAGTGCGGGATTTATCCGTACGAGGTAGCTAAGGCAAAGGCGACGCAGGTGGCCGACTTGCCCGCGAACATCGGCATCCACTACAGGCCGTTATCGAGCGCAAGGGCTAGGCTTGTCGTCCCTGTAACGAAGACTGCTTATGAGCCGAACTGCACGGCCGCAACGTCCGTGCCGGAAAGCGCGTTGGTAGGCACCACTGTAAATGTCGAGGAGGATTGTTAAGCCGTCCGTTCAAACGTCACGATGCTAATAACCCGTTTTTGCCACGACTTGAGCGAAGCAACGCCGGATATCCTGAATCGATGATCGAGTTGGTGCGAGCAGCCCATGGACGCTATCGCGATTGGAGGACAGGTGAACCTGAGTCGAGCCTGATTCTGAATGGCTTCCAACCGCCTGGGGGATCCCATTCGCCCTCCCCGTCAATGATTCCGTCCCAAACCCGGCTGACAACAACGCCGTCAATTCCCAATTCCCGGGACGACCACTTCACGATGCCGTCGGTCGCGACACAAAAAAGCCTTTGGCCCGACGCGACGAGCAGACAGTGGTCGAGTGGGTATAGGTGGCCAAAGTAAACGTCGAGGTCCAGGGTTGACGGGTTGTCGGCGGTGAGAGGTACTAGATACAGGTGGTGACCGATTCCGATCACGATCCAGTGCTTCCAGGCGATACACTCTGCAAACGGACTCTGCTCAGGTGCGAGGTCGTACACCTCGATTCGCAAAACTGGTTTGTCGTTTTCCTCAACGATCACGAAGACATCAGGTGTGCCTCTTCCCGGCAGAACCCGGCCGACGCGCACCGGCTCCATTTCCGTCCAGGGTGATCCGATTACACTTCGAAAGCTTGCATTCATGTCTGCATCCCCTCCCTTTCGCCGTAGCGCATGAGTCCGGAAGTGGCCCGGAGGCGACATGGGATGCCTGCGCCGTCGCCACAGACGTTTGGTCATCTGAGCAGCTGGCCACGAAGTGCCTCATTTATTTTCGCGCGGGACTGCAGCTTTTCCATCCGAGCCGGCGTACGGTATTTCGATACTCTAAAAAATGGTCGTCACCGGGCAAGAGCCGAAATGGCCGGCAATGGTCATTTGGCCGCCGCTTATCAGGACCTATCTACGATTATTGAGTACTTGAGTACCTATCAAGCTTCTTTATTGTGGTGCCTCGGCCATGTAACACTCTGTGTTGCACGGCCAGAAAAACCTCTTTCACGAGTGCGCAGAACCAACGAATGACGGGATCGTTCATTCGCAGGGCGGAGGTCGTGATTGTGTTATTGAACCGGACTTCGGGGAAGGGCGGGTCCCTGACGACAAGGCGGTAGGCTTTGGCGTATCGCGTGGCAACCAAATGCGAGGTCGTCGTAATCATGTCGGTCGCGGCAACGACAGCGAGGCAGCCCATAAAATGCGGGGTCGACAAGCCGATGCGACGTGTTAGGCCGGCCTTGGCGAGGCGAGCGTCGATGTCGCTTCTGCCGTCGCCGATAAGCGATACAACAACGCTCTCCCATTTGGCATATTCGGCAAGCGTCCACTTCTTCGCGGCGGCCGGGTGCTTCTCACGCATTACGAGTGCGTAGCGATCTTCAAAGATTACCGTCGAGACCGTACCGGGCGGTAAAGGCGTTTCCGCGTTGAAAAAGACGAGATCGACCGATCCATCTACGAGTCGTTTGAAAACGTCGCGTGTGTAGCTCTCGATGGATAGTTCGATTCCAGGTGCCTCCTCGCGAATGCGATTCATCAAATCAGGAACGAATAGGATCGAATGCGCATCGCAGCCTGCGAGGTGCAAGACGCGACGGACTTTTCCAAGTTCGAACGGTGGTGGACGGTAAATCACTCTAGCCGCGTTGAGAATCGCGGTCACGCGGGGCGCGATCTCTTTCGCCCGCGGAGTCAAAGCGAACCCTGAAGGGCCGCGCACCAGAAGATCGTCGTCCAAAACACGGCGAAGTCGCGCGAGCAAATGACTCATCGCAGGCTGACTGAGGCCGACATCCGCCGCAGCGCGCGTGACGTGGCGTCGACGTAGCAACGCCTCGAGGGCGGGCAGCAGGTTGAGATCGACCGATGCCAAATTCAGATCACGCATGATTACCATATCAACTATGAATTTTCCTTATGGTCAACACTGGACTATTTCCGACTCCGCCGTCGATCGCCAACGTCTCGAGGACGGGCGGACAATAAATCCCGCCACACTCGGCACTCCCACCGTTCGACTCCCGGCAGACATGACGTGATCAGCAGCGATAGAAGGAGAAAGCGAACATGCCCGACATTCTGCATAAGGTTGGAATCAAATCATCGTCGCTAGACGATGTCTATGAAGCCCTGGCCACGGTCGAAGGTCTTTCCCGCTGGTGGACAAGCGACACGCGAGGGGAAAGCAAGGTCGGCGCCGTGATCCAATTCCGTTTTGGCTCAGGCGGTTTCGACATGAAGGTTCTGGAGCTTCTGCCCGCCAAGTATGTCCTATGGCAGGTGATCGACGGACCCGAAGAGTGGCTCAGCACAAAGATAAGCTTCGACCTCAAACAAAACGACGACTGGACCATCGTCCTTTTCAAGCATGCGGGCTGGAAAGAACCGGTGGAGTTCATGCATCACTGCAGCACGAAGTGGGCTGTCTTCCTACTGAGCCTCAAGTCGCTTCTCGAAACTGGTAAAGGCAGCCCGTGGCCCAACGAGATCAAGCTCGACAGCTGGGAATAATATAGGGGCGCTTTGGGCGGGCTCTTCGCTGTGGGTCGCGTCGTGCGAGGAAGCCGCTCGGGGCGCTGAGGGAGTTCGATCGCGCCTCAATGCGCGCGACCTCGTCCCGATGGCAACGAAACCGGCCGAATTCGCCCGAAGCGTCGATGGACAATCCGCTCGGAAAGAATTCATCCACTGTACGCTGCGGCGGCCTGCCCACAAAATAACCCGACCTGACAGCATCACCGGGCGACACCGCGGCGGAGACGGAGTGCGACCGCCGTTTGAGCTCGCATTGAAATGGAGTGGGGTGCGCGGCCGGAAGGAACCCGTAGTTCGGCTTTGGGTCATGTTGAGACCAAACCGGAGGCTTATTACTGCCCGCCAGTTGGTCAGGTCCTCCTAGTTCTACGTCTTGTGCCGGCAATCTCGCGCACGATCGGATTGCCCGGCACGCGCTGCGGGTTATTTGATAACCGCAGAAAACCTGACCAACGCTGAGAAGCAGCGACGGTACCGTGAGCGCCACGTTGGCCCCGAGGGCGACATGGCGCGCGTCACGCTGTACCTCAGCATTGCCGCACGTGACCGGCTTGACCGTGATGAACCTTTCCATACGGCCGCGCTTAGCGGCAGATTGAAATAGTTGGCCGGACCTGGCGGAGGCGTCTTCGTACCGCGCATCGAGATGGCGCCGCAGAGCACAAGGCGCGCCCTGAGGTTGATGCGGCCAGAGCCTCGTTGAGCGCGGCACCGCGAATTGTCGTAGAACGCCGTTAGGACAATGGGCCGAGAGCCGAGCAAACGTTTCGCCTTCCTTAGTGTGGCCGATGTCGAGAACGTCGAAATACGCGGTGAGACCAGTGATGCCGAAAAGGTTCAGCGCCAAGTTTGGCGCATCCCGGGCGGGAGCTGCGCAAGGGGACGACGCCCCCCGCCATCCGTGACAGCATCATCTTGCCATCCAAGAAGCCTCGCACGCGTCAGCCGGGAGCGTGGTCCGGCCGGTGCGAATCGACGACTTGGCCAACCGACCAGGCACGCATGATCTCACCCGGCGGAATCACGGAGTCGACTTGAAATCGAGCTTGCGCTTTCGACCCTAGCATCGGCCCACGGCGGCCGACTCCCGCAACGTCTCTGGGTCGGTGGTGAGCGATCGCGACCCGCCCATCCGCGGTTTTTGCCAAAACCGGAACAAGTCCGTCTCCCACAGGTATACAAAGGTCAAACACTATGGAGGAGCGATAGCACGTATGAGCATGCATGAAATGGAGGCGCTGGCTGAGGCGTCAATTCGCCTGCTGGGCCCTACCGAGGGACTCGATCATCGTTCGATGTTCAAGAGTCTTTATGACTTGGAGGGCGCCTTTGACAGATTGTTCGACATCCTCCTGAAGCGGCGATTTGCCTATCGGATGGCGCTGGGAGATCATGCAAGGAGGAGTTCGCGCACATACCGCGTGATCCATCGGCCGAATGGGATTGCACAACCAATCCGACTGTCGCCCACTGGAGCGAGTGACAGCTTTATTGCGAGGCCGGCTCGGAGATATGGGCAAAGCTTCGGAGCTGGAGCGGTTCTCCGGAGCCGATTGCGATAAGCAAAGCCGTTCTCGATGGGTCGTAGGATCATCTGCAAGTAATACAGGCCGATAAATACGTTCGAAAACAGGCGGCTGCCGTCGACCAACGCTGCATCCGCCAATATCCCCTCCGCGGCAAGCCGCGGCAACGCAATATGGCCAAACAGACCCTGCAGAGTCCACGCACCTGCGTGAGCGGTGACCATTTTCGGTCTCTTGTCGTCTATAGTGCTGCTGTTTGCCCGCAGAAAAATGCCTCTATTGCGGGCGGCCGGGCCTGACCATGACTTTCAACCGACGCCAGGAACACTGGCACTCTGCCGAAAGCGCAGAAAGCGGCTTGAAGGTCTGTTTACGGTTACGACTCGCAGTTTAAATCGAGCTCAATCATTACGATCGAGGCGGCCGGGAACAAGCCCGGCCGCGATGCTTGGAGAAGCAGAATGCGCTAAACCAGGCGAGCGGCGACGACACCTCAAATATCCACGCCGCTCCCGGCCCTTACCTCACTTCGATGCCTTCGCCTCTGCGGCCTTTTCTGCGGCGCGCGCCCCGGCGAGAATGCTGGCCATGGCGTAGTTGCCTTCGTGGCAGGCATATTCGTAGATGGGCTGGTCGCTCTTGCGCATCGGAACAACAGCGGTGAACGGCCGCGTCCATACGCTCGGATCATCGACGGTGAACTCGTACATGAGCGTATCGGCGTCAGTGCGGGTGAATTTCTCGACGAGGTGCAAGTTCGGGCCGGAGTTCGGGAAACTCGTCTCGCGCTTGAAGTTGATCGTGTCGACCACCAGCGTGTCGCCTTCCCAGTGGCCCCGAGAATCGCCCCTCCATAGCGGGACGTGCCCATGAGGACGTCCGTCGAGCGGAACGATCCGCGTATCGTGGATCATCTCGTTGAGGATCGCGACATATCCGGGAGCCTGGAACAGCTCGACATTGTTGTTGTAGGCGCCCGGGGTCATCGGTGGTCCGGAATTAAAGCCGAGGATGCAGCGCTCCGCCAGCGGCCGGTCTTCATATGAGTCGGCGTGGGGCCGGCCAAGGTTGGTGTCGTTGCGATCCGCCGCAATGCGGTCCGCTCTCTTCTGTCCTTCGGGCGTCATGGCGGGGTACCGGCCATTGGGCGGGTCGACGATCAGCGACGTGCGCTTCGATGCTACGATCTTGTTGCCACGGTCCCACCAGAATTCGTTGTAGGCGGCTCGCCCGGCAACTCCCCCGCCCCCGCCGGCCCACCCTGGGGGGACACCGCCTTTCGGAGTTTCGCCGCCCGTTTCGAGGTCCTCCGCGTCGCGATCCTGCCGGCGGTTTTCGCTCCGTTCCCAGGCCGCCGCTTCCTCATCGGAGGCGAAAAACTCCTTCGTTCCCAGTTCGAGGGGCCGTTGCATCGGCGTGATGGTACGGTAGTCCCACACGCCCTGCAGGTCCGGATGGCCATCCGCCAGCCGCGGCACAGCCCCGGACTGCTCGGCGGCGGATGCCGGCGCCAGCAGCGCGGCTGCGATCATAATGGAAAGACTTCCCATTGAGGTGACAAGTTGACGTTTCATTGGAACCTCCCTTTCACTTGTCTGGCCATTACTTACCTGGCTGCTTACGGAATTTCCCGTAAAGAAGCTCTTCGACGAACGCCACGCACCTGAATTCCGTGATCTGGGCGTTCTTTTCCAACCGGCGATAGAGCGGCATGCTGATCTTCCAGGGCCGCGAATACACCTTGCGGTCTTCGATGGTGGCTTGGTACATGAGCGCATCGGGGCTCATCGGCGTTTAGCGCTCGACCACGTGCAGCGCGTCGCTATGGAAATCGCCGGCCCTGTCGAACCAAGTCTGATCGTTCTGGCCCGTCACGTCGATGACCAGCGTATCTCTCTCCCAATGGCCGGCCGAGTGCCCCATCCAGCTGTCGGCAGGATTCGCCGGCGCCTTGGTCATCTCGATCGTGCGCATGGCGCCCGCATACTTGTAGGCGATCAGGATGTCCTTTGACGTCTGAACGATCTGGAAGGGATAGGGCATGTACGTCGCCCGCGGGACGCCGGGCAGATAGCACTTGATTTCCGGATCGTCGGTCAGCCGGTTTTCAAAATTCGCCTTCTTTTGTGCTGCCGCTCCCGGGAGATACGGGATCTCACCGCCCTCCACGACACCGAGGCCCCCGGGTTCGGCGCCGACCGCGCCCAGCACCACCACCAGTCCGGTGCGCGCCACATGTTCCTGGAGGTCCCAGTTTGCCGTGTTGACCGCCTGCCAGACTCCGTTCAAGTCCGCCTTGCCATCCGCGGTCCGCGGCGCCTTGTACGGTTCGGCCGCCCTCGCGGGCGGCGTCGCACCGAGATGGAGTGCGGTGGCCAGAACAGCCGCAGCACTCGCGAACAGTGCGCCTCTCACCCATTTCTTTTGCATCAAGCGTCCCCTCCCCAAAACCGCCGGACCTGCTTATTGTCCGCAGGCATACTGCGCTATCCACGTGGAGTCATGGGCGTGTTGCGGCCTTCCGCGTTTTGTCCGCCCCGCGCTTACTATTATATTTTAACATTCGCGGGGCCGCCGGGACAACTCAGAGCGATTCAAATCGGGACGAAAACCGCATTAATTGCGCACCACGGTGTTAGTCGGATACTAGAATACCTTGTGACAGCTCTCAGACCTCATCCATCCGGCCGCCGATTTCGATCAGCAGGTCGGGCATATCTGCTCGACAATCTGGGTGTCGGCGCTTCTCAGCGGGCGCGATGCGGACGGCTGTCACGATATGACGAGTCCCTGCCTGCAAGCAGCATTCGAGCGCTGATGTGCCCGGCGAAGACTGGGCAGCGCTCCGCGATCGAAGCAATGCTTGTCAATCAAGCGGGCGTTTGACACTGTGAAGATGCTGGAAGGCCGACGGGGCGGTTCCCCGTGATGCCACAGTAGGCGTAGTTACCCACGAGTACCTCAGACAGCCGGGCGCGCTGTTCGCGCGCGGAAGCGAGGTCTCCCTGGCAAAAATGGCATTACGGAAGCGTGAGGTCATTATTAGCGAATGGACGGAGGCTGTGCCGATTGCCACAACGCTTCTTGAGCTCTTGTGAATGTCCGCCGCCTCAAGCGCATTCGCCGCTGGGCAGGTCAAGTGCCACCCGAAACCTGAGGGAGGGTAGTCAAGCTCAACCTCACCGCCGACAGTGCGCTTCACCATCGACTCAATAACCGTGCTGCCGAAGCCCCGACGGCCCGGTGGCGAAACGGGCGGGCCGCAACGCTCGGCCCAGCTTATCGCAAAACTATCGGCATCGGACCGCCAGCCTACGTCGACACGCCCGCCATCGGTCGAAAGCGCGCCGTATTTGCCCGCATTGGTCGCAAGTTCGTGAACTGCATGGCCGACGGCCTGGACGGCAGCAGCGTTCAGGCGCAATTTCGGCCCGCGCACGGTAATGCGGGAGCCAACCAGGTCGGCAAAGTGGGCAGAAGCCGGGATAAAATCGGCAGCAAAAAAGAGGCGGAGAAATTCGCGCGTGGTCGGGTTGCGATCGCTCTCCGCAGTCCCAGGGTCGTGATGGTCGGATGGTCGAGACCCCGACGATTACCTGGAATGGCAGGCAGACTCTGCCCCGCTAGATTACGCTGTAACCTAAAGTGGTATAGATCCTCAAAACGCCGCGCGCCCGGGGGCGCGTCCGGCTATCTATCTAACCCTAGTCCAATCTGCACGGATGCTAGCCCGCGGGCCCTACGGGGCGTTGTAAAGGGTGTCAGCTGCAGTGCCATTACGGTTCCAACTCCCAGAGAAAGAAGGAGTTAGCCGGTGTAGCCACCCCACATCGAAATCAAGCCGCTTCAGCCGTTCTCCTCGACTTGCTGGGTTTCCCCGTTTGGTCGGACACCTCTACATCCACCTCGGCGATTGTGGGCAACGCCAGCGACACGGAAGAGCTTGACGGTAGGGACCGCCAAGTAGTCGCCTCGACTGCATCGACGGCGCCTTCCAGCTTACGGCTGCATCTCCGGTTTCGTTTATTCGCGAGGAATACGTCGGTCGTCGGACTACGCCACAGATAGTTCTATCTTCCAATTGTTGAAATGGGAAACAGCGCCCGGTAGATGGCGGTTTCCGAGCTCCGGCCGAGCAGCACGTAAGGCGCCTCAGGGTCTCCCTAGCGCCGTACGTTAGCACGCGTTCAACGGCTTCCCCCGGAGGTGTTGACAAAGATCAACAGCGGCTGCCGTTGTTTCGTTGGAGCAACCCGGCGGACCACAGCACCCGACCTATCGTCAAAACAGGAACCAATGCGTGTCCAACCACGTTGTTGTTTATGCGACAATACTGTAGGCACCCCTCAAATTGAAACGCACGTGTTGAGCCATATCAATACTTAAGGCTCGAATGCCGGTACTTTTTAGGAAGTGCAGGTGCAACATGCTTAAGATCATCCTCATGCTTCTCCTCATGATCGGACTGTTCGCCATGTTTGCGGGGTTGGTACTTTTTTCCGAGGGTGTGATCGCGCCAAAGTCAACGTCGTGAGTCACGCGACCGCAAACCCGCAGAGGAGCGGAATATGGCCCTGTACGCGTTGTTAGCGATCGTCGTCGCTTTCGTAATCTATCTTTTCTACGCGGTGATACATCCCGAACGGTTCTGATCGCCGCCGAGGAATGCCATGACAATTCACGGCTGGCTGCAAATTGGATTGACTTTCCTGTTGGGGCTGCTGATCAGCCTCCCGGTGGGAGGATATCTTGCTCGTGTCGTCACCAAGCAGAAGACCCTGCTGGACGGCGCGTTTGATCCGGTCGACGACTTCATTTACCTGTTGATCGGGCGGCGGATCTGCAGCCAATCGATGGACTGGAAAGCTTATACGCTGCATATGCTGGCGACGAATCTGATCATGGGCCTGATCATTTTCATGGTGCTGGTGTTTCAGGATCATCTGCCGTTCAATCCGCAGCACTTCACCGGCATGGAACCCTTACTCGCATTCAACACAGCGGTGAGCTTTATCACCAATACCGACTGGCAGGGCTACGGCGGCGAGACCACGCTCTCGAACTTCAGCCAGATGGCGGCTATCACGTTCCCGATGTTCACCTCCGCGACGACCG